>JAYWGI010000517.1:0-11604 GCA_043779025.1 Myxococcales bacterium | reverse complement strand
AGTTGAACGCCAAACGCGCGGTCTCGTCCACCACCACCATGTCGCACGAGAGCGCGAGCGCGAGGCCGGCTCCCACCGCCACGCCGCGCACCGCTGCGATGACCGGCACGCCTAAGCGATGCAGCTGCAAAAACTGGTCGTAGTACCACCTCATAAAGGGCACGACCTCTGCAGGTTGCATCTTTCCCAAATCGCGCAGCATGTTCAAATCGCCGCCGGCCGAGAAGGCTTCGCCCTCGCCGCAAAGAATCACGGCGCGCAAGTCCGGCATGCCGTGCAGCTTCTTTACAGCGGCGTCAAAGGCCTCGCCCATCGCAAGCGACATCGCGTTTCGACGCGCACTGTCGCACATGCGAAGCATTGCGATTGGCCCATGCATCTCTACCAGAACTTGAGGGACCACGGCCGTGCTTTCCATGCGCGCAGCTAATCATAGGGCCGCCGCATAGCGAGCAAAAAACCTCGCACGGCGGCGCACGCCACTATTTGTGAATGTTGACGAACGTCCCCTTTTTGCTTGAGATGCCGTGCCACCCATCGGGCACATGAGGCTCCGAGAAGGCGAAGATCCAACGCGCGTCCTCGGGCGCCATGTTCACGCAGCCGTGGCTCTTCGGCATGCCGAACACATCGTGCCAGTAGGCCGCGTGAAGCGCATACCCGGCCTCAAAATACTGAACGTAGGGCACGTCGCGAAGCTCAAACTCTTCGCCCAAGACTTGGCTGTCCATCGTGGCCGTAATGAACTTGGTGTTCACCTTAAAGTACCCCATCGGCGTGGAGCGCGTGAGTTTCGGGTCGCCCTTGCCGGCCTCGCCAGTAGATATAAGTGTAACATACACAGGTTTGCGCCCCACGTAAGCGATCAAAATTTGCTTATCGATGTCGATGTCAATCCACGTGGTGTCGTCTTTGACAAAACTCGGCATGCCGCGTGGGACAAACACATTGGACAGCGCCTGATCGTCGGCCCATGTGCCGTCGGCGAGCTCGTACATCATGTTCACTCCTACCGTTTGCTGCTTGCCGGTGAGCTTCACGGGCGTGCGCCATTCGAGCGCATGGCCGCTGCCCTTGCGCGCGTCGGCCGCCTTGCGGCTGAACGCTCCCTTTTTGCGGACAATGGCGAGCGGAAGCGTGACGTCCTTGCCAAATTCCCATCCATGAAACGTGGAGCCCTTGATGGGCCTGAACCGGTCGGCTGGCACCACACGCAAATCGGTGGTTACGTTGTAGCGTCGGCCCTCCCGCAGAAAGGATTCGATAAACGAAAGCCCATTGTGCTGGCTCACCTCGCCGATTTTGAGGCTACGTTTGTCAGCATCACCGCTCAAGTTGGGCACGCGGCCGTGATTCTCCAAATACCAGGGAATATTCTCGTCGTTTCGCTTCTCATCGAGTGCAAGCTTGGCCGGCGGAGGCGGCGAACTCGCCCACTTGCCCCAAAGCTCTACGCCGTATTCTGCGCCGTTCACTTTGTCGCGCGCCCAACGTCGCAAGTGCGACGCCAGGTTGGGCTCAAACTTGCTGAGGTCGGCTTCGGAAGGAAGCCCCGCATACACAGGGCCGCCGCGCTTGACCGTGCCATACATGTACGGAAGCCCTGCGCTCGTATCGGGGCGTCGGCTCGACGCGCGCACAATCGGGTCGTTCATATCAACCGTGGCCGTGGCCCCTACGCACACATAGCCGCGCGGTTTGATGGCCCGGAATCCACCATGACAGCCCGGCGCGACGATGGCTTTCTTGTCGCACTCGACCGTGCCGCCGGCGCGCAGCCAGCCAATTTTTTCGCTCTTAAAATCGGGCGCCTCAAATACGCGGGTGTCCATCGAGGTGCTGGCGAGCCGTGTGCCGGGTTCGAACGCGGCGCTCAACCCAGCCACTCGGCCGCCATCGCGAGGGCCCGCGGCAAACACTTCGGCATCGAGCGGATTGGCCGCCGACGCGTCCTCGGCGGCCGCAGTCTCTGGCTTCCTTGCGCTGCTGCATGCGACATTCGCGCCAATGCCGAACAGCGCCAAAACGATCCGCGTGCACTTTACACTCATGGCTGGACTGCAGGCAAAAACACGCGGAATTCGGAACCCACGCCGACTTCGCTCTGCACTTCCACGTGCCCGCCGCTTTGCCTTACGATGCCGAGCACTGTGGCCAAGCCCAAGCCTGTTCCCGTCTCTTTGGTCGTGTAGAAAGGCTCGAAGGCGCGCTCGCGTACCTCGTCTGTCATCCCGGCCCCCGAGTCCCGAACCCGCAACACCGAGTGCTCGCCTTCACACGCCGTACGAATCACGATTTCGCCGCCGCAAGGCATCGCGTCGCGCGCGTTGAGCACAAGGTTGAGCAAGACCTGGTCAAACTTCGAAGGGTCCACATGGGTGTACACGGGCGTGAGATCGTTCTCCACACTGAGTGTGCAGTCGTCGCCCACCAGCCTCGCGAGCAGACGCTGCATGTCCTGCACGTGTGCCGACATGCTGATCGTGCGTGGCGCCAGTGCCTGCTCACGTCCAAACGTCAGCAATTGGCGCGTGAGTGAAGCCGCGCGATCGGTGGCCGACATGAGGTCGTCCAGGTAGCGCCGCGCGGTGCTCTCGGGCGGCACCTCTTTGCGCGCCATGTTGGCCGTGTTGACCACCAGCATAAGCAGATTGTTAAAGTCATGCGCCACCCCGGACGAAAGCCGCGCGATGGCTTCGTATTTGGCGCTCTGACGCGCCGTGTCCTCGAGCTTTCGGCGATCCGTTACGTCCTCAGCAAAGCCAAGGAGACCAATCACCGCGCCGTCGGCGTTGATCATCGGCACTTTGCACGTATCGAGCCATCGAGTGCGGCCATCCGCTCCCGTGCGCGGCTCCAAGATGTGCATCTTCGGCGTGCGGGTTTGCATCACCTCTTCATCGTCGGCGCGAAACGACTCAGCCTCCTCGTTCGGGAAGTAGTTGTAGTCGCTACGGCCAACAAATTCACTCACTGCGCTTACCCCGAGGCACGCCATGAATTGGCGGTTGCCGCCCAAGAAGAAGCTCTTGCGGTCCTTCCAGAAGACCTCATGTGGAATCATGTCGAGCACCAGCTGGAGGAGGTTCTCAGAGCCAAGCTCAGACTGCACGCGCGCGTTCATCCCCATCGACTATCGAGTGTAGGCGCGTAGGTCCAGCCCGGAAGCGCATTCCCTAGCGGCGAAAGCCTGGTATCCAACGCGTCGCCGCGGCCTTGCATGTGGTCCGATCGCGTGTCAGAACCGCGTTTGAGCCCTACTTTGAGTGCAGAACCAAGCGCCCCAACCGCCGGCGATCGCGTCGGAAGCTACCATCTCTTGCGGGAGATCGGCCGTGGCGGCATGGGCAGCGTTTGGACAGCGGAGCACCGCTCACTGGGTCGGACGGTGGCCGTCAAGTTCATCGATGCCAAGTGCGATGGCGAGGACGCACGTCGGCGCTTCGAACGTGAGGCTGTGGCCGCAGCGCGTATTCGCTCCAGGCATGTGGTGCATGTCTACGATCACGGCATTGACCATGGGCGGCCCTACATTGTCATGGAACTCTTGGTGGGCGAGAGCCTGGGCGCGCGATTGGAGCGTACCCCCGTGCTGCCTCTGGGCAAAGCGCTGGGCGTGCTCACGGACATCGGTCGCGCACTCACGCGCGCGCACTCCGAAGGCGTGGTGCATCGCGATCTCAAACCCGACAATGTGTTCCTATGCACGGACGAAGACACGGGCGAGGAGTACGCCAAAGTGCTGGACTTTGGCATCGCAAAGTTGCTGCGTGGCCCCGGCGACTTGTCACTCAGCACGAGCACGGCCAACAAGACCCAAACGGGTACCTTGCTGGGCACGCCCTTCTATATGTCACCCGAACAAGCGCGCGGAGCCACCGATATCGATGCGCGCAGCGATCTGTGGGCAATGGGTGTCATTGCGTGCCAGTGCCTCGCGGGCTCGCTGCCATTTGCGGGCGCATCTCTTGGAGATTTGCTGGTCAAAATCTGCACTGCCACGCCTACACCGCCGTCTCACCTGAATCCAAAACTGCCCAGCACGCTCGACGCGTGGCTCGCACGCGCGCTCGAAAAAGACCCAGAGCAGCGCTTTACCGATGCCGCCCAGATGTTGAGTGAGCTGGGACGCGTGCTGCAACCCTACGTGGTGCAGACGAGTGTGCCGTCCTCGGAGAGTGCCCCTCCGGCGCTCTATGCGGCCGGCTCCACGCTGCCGCTGTCGACACCCATCGCAGCAGCCATCGACCCTCTGGTTCTGTCTCGCTTGCAGCAGGCATCCGGTCCCACACCAAGACGCGTTTCTTCGCGTGCGCTCTACGCACTTGGGTCGTTGGGAACGCTGCTCGCCGGCATGGGCCTTTGGGCGGTGTTGCCGAACGACACGGCGTTGCGCGGACAAGCAGAGCCGCCACCCAAGCAGGCGGTGGTACTCTCCGAGACGCCGCCGCCTCTCCCCGCCCCCCCGCTCACGCTCGCTGCGCCTGCGCCGGATGCCGGCACTGGCACGCGGCCAGCAACTGCGGCGCGACCACGCCCGGGGCCCAGGCCGAACACGCAGCCAGCTCTCGACGGGCTGCTCCCTGGCTTCTAGTGAGCGGCGCTGCTAGTGCCGGTCGGATGAAGCTCCACGCGATAGTAACTGCCTTGGCGCTGCTGGCTGGCGCGGCCCACGCACAACGCATGCAGGACACAGGCGACGCGGCCCGCGATGAGGCAAGAGCATTCTACACCGAAGGCGTCACGCACATGAAGCGCAAGGAGTACGCATCGGCCCACAAAGCCTTTGCGAAAGCCAATGCCCTGTACGAGGCGTCGACCATCAAGCTGCAGTATGCACTCTGTTTAGAGAAAGAAGGCAAGGTCGACGACGCCAAAGCGATGCTGCGCGAGTTGGTCGCACACCCGCCGCAGCTCGGCGATTCTCAGCCGCTGAAGGACGCCTACGGACAGGGGATCAGAGAGCTGGCGCGCCTTGAAGCGCAGTCGCTGCCGCCTGCGCGGCCGCTCCCTACCCCGGTGCTGCCTCAGCCCGGGCCCATGCCGCCGCCGCCGCCGCCTGCGCCGACCCCGGAGGTGCCAGCCCAACCGGCCTACGACCCGAACGCAAGGCCCGTGGCGCCGGCTCCCAAAGCGCCTATGTCTCCGGCCCCGCCCGCGACCCCTCTGGCCCCCATCGAGCCCATTCGCGGCGTGATGGCCTCGGGAGCCAAAGCCCGCGCTCCCGATCCCAGTATGGTCGCCGCGGAAAAAAAATCCGAGCGCTCGGCTACGTCGCCAACAGCGCATACCGCAGGCCTATTGCTGGGTGCCGACCTAGGCGGCGCCACCGGAGATACGCGTGCAGACCAGGAAGGCGTCTTCGGCCTGCACGGCGGAGTGTACGTGCTGCGCAATGTGTATGCGGGCGGGCGCATCGGCTGGTACGGCAGCGTGAACAAGAGCGCGCGGTCCTCGAGCCAGCACTTCGAGTTTGGATTTCGCACGGACGACAACGGCGCCGGCATTTCGATCGTGGGCTTACTCGGCGCTCGCAAAGTGGAGACGTGGAGGGTGCTTTCGAACACGAGCAACGCCGTGTCTTCGAGCACGCAGACGGAGATCGGCCTGGTCGCCGGAAAGCGCTTCGTCCTGGGCCAGGCTTTCTACCTCGCCCCTGAAGTCGGGCTGATGCACTCGCTTGCGGAGACGGGAACCGGCGGCACACCACAGTTCGTCAATGGCTCGCTGCAGTATGTAGGCGGAACCACAGACACCCCAGCCGCAACGCGCATCTACCTGGGCATCGCAGGAGAGTTCCACATCGGATTGTAACGGAGCGGTCAGTCGGCGATGAGCTGACTGAGGCGCCCCGTGATGCCGCCATTGTTGTCGTGGTTGTGGTCGTCGAGCGGCTTGGTGTTGTCGCGTCCGCTCTTGAGGCCCACGGCCGCACCGAGGGTGTTGAGCAGTCGCACAGGCGCCTCGAAGTATTTGGCACGCTTGGCGAGATCGCTACGTTGAGGCTCACCGCGATCGTTGGACATCTGCTGCGACTCCTGAGGTGTGCCCTTAAAAAGGTCCAAGAAAAGACCGGTTTTGAGCCTACCTCCTGCACTCCCAACATAGATGTAGGGCACATCCGATAGCGTGTGGCACCCCTGTCCAATGTCACTGGCAAACAGACAGACGCCGGCGTCGAGAAGCGTGCCGGAACCCAATTTGTACTCGTCGAGTCGCCGGAGCACGTTGCGGAACTGACGAATTTGCGAGCGGTCGGCGCACTGATGCGCCGTGAAGAAGCGCTGCTCCGACAAGTTCGCGTGCGATACGCCCTCATGGAAATCGGCGATACCTGCCCATTCGGCTGGCCATTCGTCGTCATAATGAAACATATCAGCGGTATTGTGAGAGCCACCGTTGATAACCACCGCGCGGGTCACGCCGCACGACACAGCAAGCGCAGTCAGGCGAGCCGCAATATCCGAACCTCGCAACCGCATCTTGAACGCACCCTGCTCGTTCCCCCCGGAGACATTGGCCTCATCTTGAAACGCGCCGGCGTCGCCGCGGAGGCCCCCCTGCGTGGGGTCGCATACAAGCTTCTCCAAATCCCGGATATTTGAGGCGTGAAGGTCAAGACGCTCGCGGTCACTCTTCGAGAGACGCTTATGATCCGACAGCTTCTTTAGCCGACCGCGTAGCAAATCATTCACGCTCTGCTTGCGCGCGCGCAGCCGCTCGAAGGCCGCGGGGTCGGTGTTTACGCCGGCAAAAAGGGTGTCGAATCGGTCTCGGAAGTTCGTTGTGCTTTCATTGTCAATGCACGACCCTTCATTGTTCTTGGTTAGCAGCCTTGAGCCATTGTTCTGAGAGCACCAGGGCTGCACTCCGAGAGCAAGCGAGGCATTGGCCCCACCCAATTCGCGCGCAATGCGGTTGTCCAACGACTCACCACGCACGATAAAGGCGTCGTGTGGGTTGCCTTTAATTACGATGGGGTCGGGACGTGCTCCAGTGAACATTTGCACCACACCGTCCATATGGCCCCAGTCGATGAAGGGATGCGCCAACCCTTGCATCAAAGTCGCGCGGGACCAAAACTGAGAAGTGAACTCTCCGCTGCCGCGCTGACTTGGGTCCGGACAGTTGCTCGCGTCTAGCTTGGTGTCTGGTGGCAAGTCGGGCCAGAAGCGCTCCGGACAGCCGCGCAGCAACTGCCTACCCTTTTGCGCGACGCCAGTCGGCTTTCGGTAGAACACGGCGTAGGGCGCTTGAGCTGTCGAAGGATCTGCCTGCGCCTCTTTGGGCAAGAGCCCCTCGAGCAGAGGAAGCGCCATAACCACGCCGCTTGTGCCGGTAAGAAAGTGACGTCGTTGCATGTTCTTTGGTCTCCGAACTTCGTGATTCACGCCGCGTGCGTCAGGACTCGTTTTTGCGTGTGAGAAACAAATCGCTCATCACCATGGCTCGCAAAATATCGCGCACTTTGTCCCCTGCGAGCGACTTTTTTGCAGCGTCGTTGACGACCGGCAGCTCGCCTGCTGACGCAGCACGACCAAGCAAGTAGGTGGCCCACTGACCGGCGTAGCATTGGTGCGAAGCCTCGGTGTCGGCCACCTTCCCCATCAGCTCAACGGCGCTCGCAAACTTGCCAAAAGGGGCCAGCGTGCTGGAGGCGTCAATCGCTTCGCCGCCGTCCTTGTCCCTGAACACGCCCGCCGCGTCGTACCCTTCAAACGCAAAGCCCATCGGGCCGAGCACACCCGGGATGTCCCGGCCGTTGCCGTGACATCCCGCGCCGCAGCTGCCTGTTTTGGCTTCGACCCGCTTGCGGTTGGTAGGCTCGCCGCCCGAGTCAAAGGTGGGAAGAATCTTGTTCTCGAGCAGCCCGACTTTGAGACACGCAATCTTTTTGACCATGAACTCACCGCGAAGCACGCTCGAGGGGTTGGTCCCATTGCTGTAGTAGGACATGATCCCCGCGCGCGTCGCGATGCCGGCCCGCTCGCTTTCGGGCAGGCTGACGCGAGCCCACTTGCTTGGGTCCGACAGCTCTGGCGCCGCGGATTCTGGGACGTTGTAGAGCTTGGCCATTCCCTGGTTCACGAAGGCCGTGCGGGACGTCAGAAGACCCTTCCAGTTGCCCCCATCGGACTCGTCGACCACGACGAACTTTACAAATCGCGAGAGCTCCTCGGCCATGTCTTTGCCGTAGCCCGCGTAGGCACGTGGAAATTTGCTGGTGTCACGGGAGAGCGCTGCAATCCGTTCGGTACCAAGCATGCTCGCGTGGAAACGCATCAGCACGTCGCCGACTTTCGGGTCCTTGAGCATTGAGGACACGGCGGCTGTGTAGCCTTCGGGCATATCGAGGCCCCCCTTCTCTGCGAGATCCAACAGCTCATCCGTGGGTCCGGTGTTCCATAACGCGAACGACAGCTTGGCTGCGAGTTCCGCCCCTTTGATACGAACGACTTGGCCATCACCGTCTCCGTACTCGGCGCGGTAGGCAAAATCCGGGCTCTGGAAGAGAGCAGACAGCATCTGGATTAGGGCGTAAGAATGAGCCACCGCGGGACTATCGGCCAACGCCAAGGAACGGTCGTAAAGCGCCTCGTAGGAGGCGATGTCGTCCGGCGCCAACGTCCCGCGAAACGCTCGACGCCCAACGCCTTTCAAAAGGGCAGTCGCGGCGGCCTTTCCGCCGGCGCCTCCCGTCAGTTTAGCCAGCAGCGAGGCGTTGGCCACGGTACGCGTCGCAAGGGCGTCCGCGCTGTTTGCAAGCGTCGCGTACTCGCCAGCGCCAACGATGTAGGCGGCGTTCTCGGTGTCATACCCGGTCGGCGAAGTGGGAAACGGCAACAAGCCCTGAACGAGGGCGTCATCGGCCCCCAGCGCGTCACGCGCGGCGTTGCGCCACTGCGATGCACTCAGACGGACAAGATGGCTAGAAACAGCAATATCGATCGCAAGTGAGCCGGGCAGCGTGGGCGGCCTGGCAGGCGCTTCGCCCTCGAGGGCGCCTATTTCGCCGGCACACCCAAGCGATGCACCAAGAACCGACATCACCGCCGCGCTCCACAGCACAATTCCAGGCTTCGTTGGCATCCCCTAAGGCTACGGGGCGGCAAACGCCGGGCCAGGCGCACCAGGGACGAAACGCAAAAGAGGTAGGTTGATGCGGGCGCGTGTGGGCCGGCGCGTTCACCGCGCAGGCCCACACGCAACGTCTCAGTGTCGCACTGGGCGGAGCGCAAGAAGCGTTACGACCGCGTCGGCAACGAGCGTCGCTGAAGCCGGATTCTGGCCTGTCACCAACCGCTCGCTGACGACCACCTTCGGCTGCCAAAGATCCGCGCTCACAAAGATTGCACCTCGGGATAGCAGCGCATCCTCAAGCAGATAAGGAACGACCCCATCGAGTCCCACCGCTCGCTCTTCGGCGTTGGTGAACGCATTGACCTCCTTTCCATCGACCAAATAGCGACCGCTCGAAAGACGCACATCGACCAAGGCGGCCGGACCATGGCACACGGCTGCGACGACACCTCCGTGCTCATAGAGCTTCGTCACAACCGACGCGAATCCCGGGTCCTCCCGTAGGTCCCACATGGTGCCGTGACCGCCTGCAAAGTAGATGGCGTCATAGCGAGACGCGTCTACATCCGCGGAAGCGATACTCGACTTTAGCGAGGCTGACGCCTCACTTGCCAAAAAAAGCGGCGCCACGCGTGTCGGTCGGGTCAACCCCATCCAGTGGGATAGCCCCACCGCGCACGCTAGCGAACTCTACCTGATACCCAGCAGCGCGGAACACATCGTAGGGGTGAACAATCTCTGGCAGGTACGCGCCGGTGGGCTTGCCTGTATTGCCCTTGCGGTCGTGACTGGTGGTTGCAATAAGAACGCGCTGAATCATGGTGTCTCCTGTCTTTGAATTGTTTGAGGCCCGACGAATCGCCGGGGTCTGAAGGGGGGTGCGAGTACCGCACGCGCTCGCGCACACGGCGGCGAAAGCGAGATGCAGCAGGCGTTGTCTTGTCATGATGAGCGGTACGGTAGGCCGCCCAGCGCTTGCCCGGCAGCCAGCACGTGCGCACATAATTTGTGCTACCAAGTTGTAAATGGTCAGCCCCCCTATCCTAAGCACCTTGCCCAACGTCGAGGCATTTTGCATGGCGTTCGAATCGGGAAGCTTTAGCGCGGCCGCGCGTGTGCTTGCAGTTACCCCGCAGGCGGTCAGCCGATCCGTCGCGCGGCTCGAGGGCACGCTGGGCGTTACGCTATTTCGACGCACGACAAGAAGCCTCGTTCCGACCTCAGCCGCGGCGAAGTATTATCAACGTTGTACCCAAGCCTTGGCATTGCTCAACGCAGGCGAAACCGAGCTCGCGCACACGCACGCAACAGCTGTCGGAACCGTGCGTGTGAGCGTGCCTACTGCCTATGGACACCATGTTTTTTTGCCGCTACTCGCCGGGTTTGGCCTGCGCTACCCGAGAGTCCACGTGGAGGTTGAAATGAGTAGCCGCAACGCGGACTTTGTGACTCAACGCTGTGACATCGCTATTCGCATGGGCAAGGCGGAATCAGGCGCGTTGATCTCCCGATCTCTTGGCGAATTTCCGTTAGGTGTCTATGCATCGCCGCTGTACCTGGCGCGGTGCGGTGTTCCGGCGAACCTGGCGGCGCTCGAGGCGCATAGCTGCATCGTCTTCACCATGCCACGCTCGGGGCGTGCCTTGCCGTGGCTGTTCGGGCAAGCGCGTGAAAACTACAACCCGGCGGGCGCATACCGCTGCTCCGGTGACCTGGTCGGCGCACTGTCGATGGCGCGCGCGGGCTTGGGCCTCGCACAGCTGTTCGACTTTATGGCCGACGACGACGTACAAAGCGGACAGTTGATACAGGTCCTTGCGGCACATCGCGGCGCTACGCGACGGTTCTCACTGGTCTACCCCGGGGCAACGCCTCGGGCGCCGGCCACGCGGGCGTTTGTTGAGTTCCTGCTGGAGTATGCGAAACGGGACGGCCGGTAAATCGGCGCACGCCAAGCTGCGGACAGCTTTTCGCCGAAACGACCTGACACGCACGACAATGTTGGGCAACAAATGACAGCCTCATGACAATTAACGCGACGCGGCAGATTAGGGTGCACCCATGATCACATTCCTTGTGGTGGTGTATTTCACGGTCCTCGGCGTGCTGTCGGCCTACGGCCTTCACCGTTCACACTTGGTGTGGACATGCATGCGGCAAGCCAAGAAGCTCAACGCTATCAACGCCGAGATGCATGCCAAGGCGCTGCCGGCCGATGTGCTGGCCGAAAGCGTCCCTCACGTTACCATACAGCTGCCGCTCTACAATGAAGCCACCGTGGCCGACCGCTTGCTCGACCACGTCGCGCGCATTGCCTACCCCCGCGAGAAGCTCGAGATTCAGGTGCTTGACGACTCCACGGACGAGACGCGCTCATTGCTCGAGGCGCATGTTCACGAGCTCCGCGCTACGGGTTTGGACATCGTCTACATCCACCGCACCGATCGCACGGGCTACAAGGCCGGCGCGCTAGACCACGGCCTTGCCAAGGCCAAGGGCGAACTCATCGCCGTGTTCGACGCC
>JAYWGI010000516.1:0-3818 GCA_043779025.1 Myxococcales bacterium | reverse complement strand
TCTCATCGCGCTTGTGTCGCCAGTTGCGCGCCACAATCTCAAAACCGCGCGCACATAAAAAGGCGACGACAGCCGTCTCGCCATCGTCGCCTGTCTTTTTCCTGCTCGAAAGCAGCTTGCGCCCTATTGCGTAAGGCTACAGTTGGTGGAGCCGCCGCTCACTGCGCTGCAGCTGGACTGCGGCTTGTAGTTCTTGCCCACGGGCGTGCAGTAGCCGCCTGAGAGGCCTTCGTTGCCGCCGTTGCCCGTGCTTGCAACCAGCTGCTCGCAAGCGAAGTTCTCGGGGCACTCGCAGTAGTTGGCGCCGTCGTCCGTCTTGCCGGACACGTTGGCGCAGCGGCATGAGCAGAAAACCGAGTCGCCCTTGGTGCGGTCGTTGCATTGTGGGGGAACGCAGGACTTGCCCGAGGGGTTTGCTGCAGACTTGTCGCCCATGATGGCGGTGTTGGTACCAGGAACTTTACAGCCAGAGCCATTGGTGCCGTCGGTGCCTGGCTTACCCTCGATGCCAGCACCGCTTTCGTCCTGACCAAAAGGGCAACTGGTGCGGCCGCGATAGTGGTTCACCAAGCAGATGCGCGATTCGCAGGAGAAGCTGCGGGACTCGGCGAACACGCCGTCCTGCGAAAATCCGCGAAACGTGGGGTCGAACTCCCTGTCAGGCGTGCAGGGGTCGCCGATGCCTCCCGACTGAGGGCAGCCTGTTGCTGTGAGCATGAGGCCTACGCCTAGAGCCGCTACCGCCATAACCGATTGCTTCATATCAACTCCTAAACCCACGTGTATCCAACCGCGCGCACCCTACCTACAGGGAGCATGGGGCGTCAAAGCCAAAACGATCATCCACGGGCGTAATCGCGCAACCTCGTCGCGTCACACCCCGGCATCGCGCAAAGAGTACGCGTTTCGCCTTGACATCCCTTGCGTGATCTCCGTAGCATCCGAACGATTTTCTAGAAAAAACAGCGTGTTTTTTCACTGATTCGACCTCGGAGCTCGGAGTACCTATGCGAAACTCGGTTGCACGTTCACTGTCCTTGATGGTGGCCCCTATCCTCACCCTCGCCCTTTTCAGCGGGGGAGCGACCGCTCAAGCCCGCCGCGCGCCCAAGAAGCCACCGGTTGCTGCCGCGGCGGCAGCTTCCGCCGCCGTCGACTTGGACGAGCCAGCGAAGGTGCCCACCGCGAAGAAGGGCCCCAAGGGCCCGGCGGCGCCAGCGCCACAAGCTGGACAAATGACCGAGGCGGCTGCCAAAGCCATGCGCTTGGTGCGGCTTGAGAAGTGGGAAGAGGCAGCCCTCGCACTCTACGGCGTCTACAAAGGCGACACCAACGACGACGAGGGCAACAAGCAACTCGCGCAGTACAACCTCGCTATCTCGCTCTACAACCTCAAATACTACCAGGGCTCTTACGCGGTCTTTTCCGAGGTCGCGGAGAACTCCAGTCACATCAAGTTCAACGAGACCTTGCTTTGGCTTGCCAAGCTCGCCACCGAGTTGCCGGAGCCCGCCGACATTGTCGAGCGCGTCGGCAAGTACGACGAAGAGGCCGTGGCCAAGTTCAACAACGCCAACCAAAAAGAGCTCTACTGGCAGCTGAACTACTTGCTCGGCCGCTATAAGTACAGGAACGGCCAGTTCGCTGACGCCGTGTCGCTCTTCCAGAAGGTCGCGCGTCAGTCAAAGTTCTACGTCAAGGCGCAGTTCTTTGCAGGCATCTCCAATGTGCAGCAGCGCAACTCGGTGCCCGCGGTCGAGTCCTTCAAGAATGTTGTCGCAGCTGCCGAGAGCGGCGAGGTCGAAGAGGACGGCGATCGCATGCACGATCTCGCCAACCTCTCTATCGCACGAACCTTGTATTCTTCATCTATCAAGGTGGACGACACGGGCACACCGCAAGTGCTCGAGGCGCCACTCTCCATGGCTGTTCGCTACTGGAACAAAGTCGACGTGGGTAGCGAGTACTGGCTCGATGCTTTGTTCGAGGAGTCTTGGGCGTACTTTATGGCAGGCGACTACGCACACGCGCTCGGCAACGTGCACTCCATCAACGCGGCCTACTTCCCCAAGAGCTATTACCCCGAAGGCGAAATCCTCAAGGCAGTCGTCTACTTCTCCAACTGCCAGTACGAAGACTCGGCCACCATCGTCGCCAAGTTCCAAAGCAAGTATCAACCCATCTATGACGAGCTGAACGTTGTGCTCAAGCGCTTCAAAGACGGCGGCAAAGAGGAGGAGTTCTACAAATTCTTGCAGGACGTGCGCGTCGGCAAAGCAGACTTGAGCCCGCGCATTCGCAGCGTGGTCGAGGCCGCACTCTCCGACCGTCAGCTGCTTCGCCACCTCAAATATGTCGAGCTCTTGGACAAGGAGTCCGAGCGCTTTAAGAAGTCCACACCGAAGATGCAGACCTCGCCCTTGGGCGGGGACATCAAGGACTCCTTGCAGCTTGCACGCGATATCGCGGTACGCAACGCCGGCACATTGGCGCGCGATCGCTACCAGCGCAACCTGGCCGAGCTCGAGGAGCAGCTCCGCAACGCGCAGAAGATCACCATCGACATCTCAAGCGCACAACGCAACCAACTGGACACCGCCATCGCTGGCACCCAGGTCAGCGTGCAGGAGTCGAAGGCCAATGCGGTCAAGGGTGACCCTGAGCATGTCGTGTGGCCCTTCAACGGCGAATACTGGCGCGACGAACTCGGGTTCTACCGCCAAACGATTACGTCGAAATGCGGTCGCTGAGCGCCCTGCCACTGATAGCGCCGCTTCCCACAAAACTTGAACGGATAGGACACGAATGAACTCCAAACTTGCTCTCGCCACCGCAGCGGCCGTCATGGGCGCGGCTTCCGCGTACGCCGAATCTGCCGCCATGTGTTTCGACCCGGCCGCACGCCAGGCTTATGAGTCCTGCCCCTCCGGCCCCAAGGACCTCAAAGCCGGAGGCACGCGCTCGAGCGTCAACCTCTCCACGGTCGCGCCCGCGCAAGACCCAAAAAAGAAGGATGCCCTTACGCGCCCGGGCAACCCAAACATGAGCTTTGGTGAGGGTGGCCGCGACGATCGAAAGTCCCGTTTGCAAGCACGTGGCTTGGCGTTGCTCGTGGGCGAAATCGGGTCGTTGGAGCAGCTGTTCAAGACCACGCCAAAGACCTCGCCTGAGCGCGCGCCCCTCGCGCGTCGTATCGCCGAGTCCTACGTCGAGCTCGAGGCTGCCGCCTTCCGTGACAAGACCACCGCCGAGGTCGACCGCGACACACTCAAGAAGACCAACCCTGCCGAAGCCAGCAAAAAGCAGGCCCAAGTGCAGCAGTCCGACACCATTATGAAGAAGGCGCGCATCAGCGCCATCTCCTATTACAAGGTGCTGACGGAGCAATACGCGACCTACTCGCAGCTCGACGAAGTACTCTATTACTTGGCTTACGAGTACGAGCAAGCCGGCGACAACGACAACGCCCGCAAGGTCTACGCGCAGCTCATTCATGACCGCCCCAATTCCAAGTACGTGCCCAACGCGTACCTCGCCTTTGCCGAGTTGTTCTTCAACGAGTCGCAGGGGGACCCCTCCAAGTGGGACACCTCGCGGAAGGCTTATGAAGAGGTGCTGAAGTACAAGCCCGAGACCAACAAGGTCTACGGCTACGCCATGTACAAGCTTGCCTACGTGCACTGGAACATGGGCGCCTACGACAAGGCCATTGAGACCTTCAAGCGCACCATCGAATACGGTGTAACCTACAGCCAACAGCCTGGCGCCAGCAAATATGCTGAGTCCTCGCGTCACGACATCATTCCCGTGTACGCGCT
>JAYWGI010000515.1:0-3832 GCA_043779025.1 Myxococcales bacterium | reverse complement strand
GCACTTGGCCGCCGCCAAGGCCGTTCACCAAGGTTTCGACCTCTTCGGTGCTGCAGTCGTAGGGCAGATTGCCCACATAGATTTGACGGTCGGTGGGGGAGGCCGAACTGCGCGGCGCGCCTGCCGACATTGGGCCGCCTGCGCTGCTGTAAGGGGCACGCATGCCCTCGCTGGCTGGGCCGTTGGGCATACGCTCGCTGCGCTTGGGTGCTTCGCGCTCGTAGGGGCGCACGAGCAACGTGCGTCCCATGTAGAGACTGCCATCGAGTCCCTCGCGTACAGCTCCGGCATCGTCCGCCGTGGCCATAGTGAGAAACGCAATGCCACGCACGCGCCCTGTCTCGCGATCGCGTGGGATGCTGACCTGGACCACATTGTGCCCGCCAGACTGAAACAACTCTTTAAGACTCTCTTCGGTCACGCCGTCCGCGAGCCCCGCGACAAACAGCTTACAATCATCATTGAACATGTCGCCTCTTAATGTACTGCGCGTGGGGGCACCGTCAACGAATTGTCGTCACGAGCCTTGATTTCTCTTTGGGGAGGCATGCGGAATCTCGACGACGAAGAGTGCGCCGCGCTCGTCAGGGCCCACATCGCGCAAGTAGCTGCGGCCCCCGTGAAGCTTCACGATCTGCCGAACCAGCGAGAGTCCGATGCCGGTTCCGCGGATGGCGGGCTCGTGAGCCGTATGTTTTCCCCTGACGAAGCGCCGGAAAACGCTCTCCCACTCGGCCTCGTCCACGCCTGCGCCAAAGTCGCGTACATGGATTTCGTAGCCATCTGGGCGTTGCCGGTTGCTAACGCGCACCCGCCCACCCGACGCGCCGTACTTGATCGCGTTGTCGATGAGGTTGCCAAACGCCACCTCGAGCGCGCGGCCATCCATGTGACTGTGAGGCATGGTCTCGGGGGAAATCGCGAGCTCCAAGACAACGCCCTGCATGCCGGCCCTGGCCTCATGTGCGCTCATGCTGCGGCGTAGCGCATCAGCCACATCGCCTTCGCCCATGGTGAGCGTGAGGCCTTCGTCCACGCGCGAGAAGTCGAGAACGTTTTCGATAAGCGAACTTAGACGCTCACTTTCGCGCAGAATTATTTTTGTGTATTCTGCACGTTTTTCTTCGCTGGCGATGCGGCCGCCATCGAGCATCTCGGCGAACATGCGGATGAGCGCAAGTGGGGTTTTCAGTTCATGGCTCACGTTCGCGACGAACTCGGACTGCAGCGCGGCAAGTCGTTGCTGTCGTCGTACCGCAAGCCCCAGCGCCACGAGGCCGCTTAGGAGCACTGCGCAGGCGACGGCGACCAGTACCACCTCGACGCGTCGCCTTTGCTCCACGCGCTTGGCCAGTGCATCACCGGCAGTGAGCGAAACTTGGAGCCGCCAACGATACAACGTGCTCGGAAACTTGACCCCCACTGTAGAGGCGCCCATCTCGGGCGGGTGCCCGAACACACCCCGACTTTCCTCATCCACAATGTAAAAGTGGTCCGGGTCTCCGGACTCCGCGGATGGGGAGCTTCGGTACAGAACGGGCAGGGTTTCCCGCACGATGCGAGGCACATCGTGCCAGGCGATCCAGGTGAAGGCATGGCCCTCCGCAGTGTTCTGTCGCCAGTAGCTCAGCAAGTACGAGGAAGGGGCGCCTTCGGTATGCAGATGCCGCAAAGAAGCCGGAGGGAGTTCGGACAACTTCATTTCCGCGAAGAGCGAACGATGAAGTTCTCGCCGCAGACGCTCCTCTTCCCGAAACGGGTCCTGCGCGCGTGAGACGAAGCGTAAAATACTGCCATCGTCGTCGACCAAAAGCACGGCGCGTACTGTGGGCGTCTCTCGCGACGCGTTCATCTGCCAGCCGCTCAGGAAGTCGGCGCTGTCATCGGCGTCAGCCGTTTGCATAAGCGCCGCATCTTGGTCAATGATGTAGCGCTCCAGTCGGTCGGCGCGTTCGTGAGCGAGGCTTAGGGTGGCCTCCACGACGGATTGTTCTCGGAGACGATCTACCTGAAGCGTCGTCTTAAGCGTGAGCAACGCGAGCAGAGACACCGCTGCGAGCAAGACGGGAAGGAGCCATGAAAAGAGAGCGACGCGAGGCTTCACGTTGCGGTGTGTTCGCTCAGCGCCCGGGCGGGTTGTCGAGGTGGATTCCTCGCTTGTCCACCGCGAGGCTAAGCGCACGCACGGAGGCATCAAATTCCCGTCGACGCTCGGCGTCCAGAGGTTGCTCTAGCGCAAATTCGACGACCCCCAAGACGCGTCCCGCGCCGGCCATCGCAATGCAAATAGTCGAGGAAAACATCGCTGTTTTGTAGCGAGCCGCGTTTCGCGCGCGCACAGGGGGGACATCGACAAGGCCGGAGCTTCGGAGCGCTGCGGCCAGCAGGGGGTCTGACGATTTGAGATGCGCACCCAGGGTCGTATCGCTGCCCGGGCCACTGCTCGCCACGGTGATGAAATCGGCCGTTGTCAGGTCGAAGCAATGCACAAAAGCGAGCCTGGGAGAGAGCACCACAGACGTGTGCTCCAGCCAGGAACGCAGCAAAGCAATGGCGTCGAGCGCGGTGGGGAAATGGCGTATCTGGGCGGCATCCCAGAGCGAGAGTACGGGTACCAAGTGGCCGCCCGAAAGGAACTCGGGGTCCAAGGCAACAGTCGCGCTTGCGAGATGAGAAGGCAAGGGCGGTGGCGCAACGGAAGCGCTGCTTGAGGTTCGTACGGTCTGCACGGTTTGCGCAGCGGGTGCCATGGGGGCATTGGCGTAGAGCGGGCCGGCGAGCGTGCGGCCACGCGGGATGGTTGCGGTGCGCGCAACTGGCTCTTGTGGTGGCAAGGGCGGGGGCGGCGCCAAAGGCCCAGACGCGGTGATCAGTTGCGTGCGCATGGGGGCCGGAGAAACACTGCGCGGCCGCACCTCGGGAGCTGAAGGGGTAGACGAAAGCTTGGGCTCCACGACGGGGGGAGATGGTGTGTGAGACGGCGGCCGGGCGGGCCCAAGAAACATGTCGGCCGCGGCTGCATGGGCGGCCTCTGGCGTCCGCGGAATCGAGAAGGGGCCCACGTCGGGGTTCTCGCGCGCGGGCGGCGGCAGCGAACCGCCTACGGGCGCGGCACGTGCTTGGGGCGTGACGCTCCCTGTGGTGGCGGCTCGGCGGGCAGGGAACTGAATACGCAGCGGCGGCTGCCAGCTACGTGCATCAAGCTCGGCGATGGCGCGCGTATGGGGCGTGCCGACGAAGTATTCATCGAACGCTCCAAGCACCACACGAAACGCCTCGCCGGGCGCAAAGCCTCGGGCGATTTGCTCATAAGCCGAACGCAGTGCGGCCCCAGCTTCGTCTTCGTCGGTGCCGAGTGGTACGAGCAGCCCCGACTCCACATACGTGTAGGGTGCATCTGCCGTGGGGGCAGCACGGCGCATCGTAATTTCGCTGGTGCGAGGTACCCGCAGCGCGCGTTTTGGCGCGTATACCTCGACCAATATGTCGGTGGGCACCGCGGCGGGAGCCGGGATGGCCGCAGGCATGACCGCAGGCGGTACGATGCTAACCGTGCGGCCGGCTGTGGGGTCTTCTGCTCGCAAAAAGTAGCGCGTGCGTGAGACCGGATCTACGACCTTCCAGCCCGCGGGGGTGAGCTCGACGCTCCAGCCTGCAAAGCCTCCGCCCGGTGCGTCGGCCACCAAGCGGAGCGCGCGCTCCCAGCTCGCGGCATCCACGACCACCTCGGGCTCCGTTGCCCCGGAGGCCTCTTCAATCAGAACGATCCAACGCATAGAGATATGGTCCTCGATTGCCGTACGCCCGGTCAAGTGACGCGGTGTTTACCCCA
>JAYWGI010000514.1:0-3847 GCA_043779025.1 Myxococcales bacterium | reverse complement strand
TCGTAGTACATCTCAAACTTGGTGGGGCCTTTCACATCGGCAGACACCGAGCACTCGAGCTGTCCCTCATCGTGCAAAACTTGGCGCACCACGGCGCGCGCTTCGGGCTTCTCGGAGACAAGTTCGGCCACGATGTCACGCGCGCCAGCCAGAGCAGCCTTTACATCGAGCACGTCTTTGGCGGCGTCCACGAAGGCCTCCGCGTCGAGCTCGGGCGTGCCAACCCCCGCCAAAATTTTGAGCGCTAAGGGTTCGAGGCCTCGCTCTTTGGCCACCATCGCGCGGGTACGGCGCTTGGGCTTGTAGGGCAGGTAAATGTCCTCGAGTACCGTCTTTACCCAGCAGCGCTCTATCTTCGAACGCAGTTCCGGTGTGAGCTTCCCCTGTGATTCGATCTCTTTGAGAATGCTCGCGCGGCGGTCCACGAGTTCGATGTAGTACCCACGCTTTTCCTCGATGTCGCGAATGGCAACCTCGTCCAAGTCCCCAGTTTGTTCTTTGCGGTATCGCGCGATGAAGGGCACGCTTCCGCCCTCGGCGAGTAAGCGAACGACTGCCCGCACGCCCGACAGAGGAAGCGCTAGCTCGCCCGCGATCTGTTGCGAAGGGTCGAACGCGGGCTCAACGACTGGCGCGACCGTAGGAAGCTCTGACATGGGCTGAGCCTAGCTGGCTGGACGTTGCCTACAAGACTTGATTTGCGCTCGAGCCGCGCGAACGAAGGCTTCTTGAAGCACTTATCTATGCGAGACGGTGCAAGCAATCCGCACAAAAGAGGCCGTCGCGCCGGCGCCAGCGGCCCCCAGATAGGCGACCCCCAACGTCGTACCGCGAAGCACGGTTACGCGCGGCTTACCGGCGTCCTTTCCAGGCTCCGAGACGAGCAAACGCGCACCGCTAAGGGTCCCATCCGCACGGACTGCCTGAGCTACAATGCGCGCGCCCTCGCCCTTTTCCTCCGCCCAAACAAGCACAGCGCCGCCACCTTCAAGAGGGGCAATCTCGGGAGACATGGAGCTCACGGAATCTTGGGGCCACGCGCGCTGCGACAGCACCCCGTCTTTGAGCTCGACACTGCGAATCGCCCACGGGCCGTCCTCCTCCTCTTGATGGGACCATGCGGCATAGAGCCGGCCTCCCAAGCGCGCCACCACAGGCGCGCTCAACGCATTGGCGTGGTCCAATTCTACGCGGCTGGTACCCGTCGCGGCGACCAACGACGACACCAGTGTTTTTCCTGCACGTTCGAGCTTCCAGGAGCCACCGTCCACATCCACGGTGACCACATCGGCGCGCTTCTCTACAGCGTCGACACTGGGCGTTTCGCTCCAAGCGTCGCCCAACGCAGCACGCGTGTATTCTGCAACCTTTCCGCCGGCTGCAGCCACGAGCACGCGAAAGTCTTCGCCCACGGGCGCCACCGCAACACCACGGGTTTGGTCGACCAAGGTCTGAAATGTCGAGGTGAGCCCGGACGTCGCACAAGCGTAAGATACCGGGTCCACCTGCGTCACCGAAGGCACAGCGGCCACGGGCGAGGGCGCCGCAACAGGGGCCACGATCGCGGCAGGCTCGTTGCGGCGGCCCATGTAGAACGCTCCGGCGGCCACGGCAGCAACCGCGAGCACTGCAGCAGCCCCGGCCCATGGGGAGGTGGGCGCAGGCACGGGCGCGGGCGCGGCTATGGGCCGCAAACTGAGAGGAACCGCGCCTGGAGCACGCACGGAGGGACGCTGAGACGCGGTTCCCACGCGAGGTGGCGGCACCGGAAACGACGACGGAGCAGGTGCACGCGAGACGCCGCGCGCCCACACTTCCGCGTTGTACGAAGGTGTCGCCAGAGCGCCGCGCGGGAGCGGTGGTCCCGGTGGTTTCGAGCTCTTCGGGGGCGGGGGCGGGGCCGAAGGAGTAGGCGGAGCGATGGTGGTTGGCCGCGGCAGCGAAGACGACGGCGAAAGCAACTCGCTCACATCGCGCAGGACGGTCACCTCCTCGTCGCGCCTCGCTGTGCGATCCGACACGACAATGAGCGACGAAGAATCAACAGGCAGGGCAATACTCTCCGGCGCATTGGGAATACGTTGCTCATCCAAAATCATGGCGGAAGAAACCGGGGCCGGAGCACTCCCTGGCGTGGGAAACGGGTCCTTCGAGTCGAACGTCATACCCAACAGGATACGGGCAAAGGCTGCAGACGTCACGTTTCAGACAGCGCCAATGTCACGCACAAGCACTGAGCCCCCGGGGCCGCTGCGATCGCGGTGCGGGCTGCCTCCAAGGTAGCTCCCGTGGTGCGCACGTCGTCGACAAGAAGAATTCGTGCTCCGGTGAGGCCGTTGGCCGTTAGGGCAAAGCTGCCTCTAGGGCTCTGCAGGCGTGCCGCTCTCGGCAGCGAAGCCTGGGCCGTCGTGTGACGACTCCGGCGGAGACTGGACAGATCGAGGGGCACCGCGAGCGCGCGAGCAAGCTCGGCGGCCAGCAAGCCGGCGGGATTGTAGCCTCGCTCGGCTAGCCGCTGCGAATGCGACGGTACGGGCACCACCACGTCAGGCGACCACCCCCTAAGCGTATCGTGCAGGTGTGTGAGCCCGCTTGCCAAGGGTCTACACAGCTCGGCTCTTCCTTGATATTTTGCTCGCCGAATAGCTTGAGCCATCGCGCCGCCGTACGCGTACCCGGAAAGATGCCCCGTCGTCACGTCGCCCGTCGGAAGCCTGCAGAGGGAGAGCGCACACGATGGACAAAACGCGGCCGCACACGAGGCATTACACGCCGCGCAACGCTGAAAGAACCGTCTGGCCCAACCGAGAAGAATCATGTTGCGAGCACATCGCCGTCGGGCGTCTTGGAGTTGCGTGCGATGCGCACTTTCTCCCACCTATTTTTGACATCGCCGCCCTCTGCGCCGCGGCATACCCAAACCCCGCGTCACGCTACGTCCATGAATCAAGCGAAGGCCTGGTCCATGTTGGGGATGATCTTCGCGGTCGGAGCTCACTCCGCGGCCTGTGGTACGTCCGAGGAGGCGACCAGTGAGACAGAAAACTCCGGAACGGATGCCGAGGATGCTGCCTATGCGGAGGACGCATTGAGCAGCGCGGAAGCTGAGACCGTTTGTGGCGCCATTCCCAACACCCGCGCTTGGACGCAAGCGGAGTCGGACGCGCTCGTGCGCACAGTGGTCAACAGCTTTGCTGCGCGCAAACGCGCCAACGACGCGCTTATTCGCACGCGTGGCATCGGCAAATACGTGGGCGAGCGCACCCCGCTTTGGCGTGCGATCGCGGCCGGCAACAAGGTGGAGGCCGAGCGCATCGTCGCGGCCGCGCTGAAGCCGGGAAATGACCCTAAAACCGTCCTTGCGGCGATTCGTCCGACCAGCTGCATCGGCGCAGTCTACGCAATGCTGGCGGAGGGATACGCTGCCGCGGGGCGCTCTGACGACTGGAAGAAGGTCTTCGCATGCGGCAAAGCATACGGCGGTGTGGGCACGCAGTTTCAACGTGCATTGATTCGAAACGGGTGGCCTGCCCCTGCCTTAGGGTTCGTAACCGATGTGGCGAGACCCCCGGGCTCCAGCGAAGCAAAAGCTTTCGCGAATGCGCTCACGTCCGCGCAAAAGAATCGTCGCGATTACTTTGGCGTCCCCCTCTCCGATGACAGCTTTCTGCGAGATTTTTTACCTAGCCCTGGGAGTTCGACGCCCGCAGACAAAACGCTGCTGCACACGCTAGGCACAGGGCTCTATCTCAGTATTGGTACCATCCGCGCGGCCTACCATGTGCCGATGATCGTCCCAGCTGCGCTGATCCCCGATGATCTCGCCCCCCGGGCTGGCACGAGCGCA
>JAYWGI010000513.1:0-3864 GCA_043779025.1 Myxococcales bacterium | reverse complement strand
ACGTGGGCGTGTCTTCTTGTCTGTATTCTGCATGTCCATGGGGTGTGCCTTTCTTGGGCCCACCTGGCAACTTCCACATACTTTCTGTCAGGCTCCTCAGCGCCGTGCGGTCGCCGCCATCGCCGCAAATTTCGCTATCAAGTCTTGGCCTCGATCGAAGCCTCGTTCGGAGATAGCTTTGAGATTCGCGTGCACTACATCGAGGTCCACCCCCGCTTCAATCAACGCGTGGGCATCGAGTGTGTCCTGCAGGCGTTTCTCCGATGCTGACAACACTTTGAGTGCAACGAGCTCCTCGTTCCGCGCGACACGCAAAGAGGTGGCACCACTCCAAACCACGAGCTCAGCACGCTCAACAATCTCGGACTCGATGCCGCTGCTCGCGACCAACAAGTCCAGTACCACCCCCGCGGGCGCGGCCAGTCTTACAATCGCAATGCGATGCGCATCGTCGTGCTCGACCAATGCTTTGACGCCATAGCCTCGGCTACGAAGCGCGCGCACAAGCGATTCGACGTTGGCGTCGCTCGCGATCCGAACCGCAAGGTCTACGTCGCGGGTGAATCGCACCTGCGCGCGGAGTGAGACGGCGAGGCCCCCGACCAACGCGCATGGTACATCAAGGCGTGTGAGATCGGCGACAGCACTTTGCAACGCCTGGTCAAGGCGGGTCTCAGTCATCGCACATCAACCAGGCAGAAAGCGCGGCCTCGACTTCCGCGTCAGAGGCCCCCGGGCGCTGCAATCTTAGCGCCCGCCGCTTGAGCTCCACGCCAAACGTGTATTGCTCACGCATCTGCGCGAGCTTCTCAGAGATCGACAGAGCGGCTTCACGCTCAATATCGTTCAGCAATCCCAGCGTCATACCCAAAAGGTTAGCACAATCGGCCAATACATGCCGCCCGCGACCAGCATCGCTGGCGTGAGCAGCTCCACCCCCTCCGCCACAAACGAATCAAGGGAGCGCTCTTTCGAGTTTGCTCCCTTGATTCGGTCAGTGGGTCCACTGGGACTTGAACCCAGGACCTACGGATTAAAAGTCCGCAGCTCTACCAACTGAGCTATAGACCCGACCCGCGGGTACCTACCGCAGGCGCGCCGCAAAAGGCCAGCGCAAAACGCGTGCTGCATGCGCCGCTCCGCTAAAAGGTGCCCAAGACCCGTAAGCCGTTGGCATCGGGCACCACCGCAACTTGGCCCGCTGGCGCCCATTTGCTGGAGCCCATCATCCCGAGGGCGAAGAGCAGCACACCGGCTCCTTGCAACACGCCGTCGGCCGCAATGCCCACCTTGGCGGCGTAGTCGGCCTTGCATGGATCCAAGCTGCTCACACCGGGGCTACTCTGCAGCTCCGGCGGCGTCACGCATTGGGGCCTTGTGGCCAGGTTCATCCACGGGCCCACGAGGGGTATCCAAAGCTTGCGATCTACACTGAGTGGCGACACGCTCGCCCCCACGCCTGCGATGGCGTAGCTCAGACCGAACACCACACCGCCAGTGACCGCAAGACCCGTGCTTTTGCTCGACACAACTGAGCCGCCGATGGGCACCACATCGCCCTGGGCGTAGTTGCCGGTAACCTCGATTCTGTCCGCCCGCGTAAACGCATAGAATCTCCTCGCCGTGCGCGGCTTGGGCCTTTGCCCGGCGACGGGCTTGGGCACCGGGTCCCACGCCCACAAGCCATCGCTCGCCAAAATGGTGCCGCTCACGATGGTCACGCGTCCCTTGGGCGTGACCACAGCCGTTGGCAGCATGCCTGCACGCACGGCCTCAAGTGCACGCGTAGGCGCCACCGCGTCCGTCACCACCACGTGGCTCGTACACCCGGTGCATAGCGCAATCATGCTAAGCCGCAGAGCCTGGTCCCGAGTTTTACGCATGGTCGTTGCCTCTCTCTTCTGCTCTCCCGCACGAGAGATCAGTGCGATCGCTGCGCAAAAACAGCTCGCTATTTCCCAAGCGCCCAAGTTTGCGGGCCTCCATGCACGCTGGCGACCCGGCTTCGACGATACGGCAGTCCTCGGGCCGATGCATGTATATTGCACACGGATAGTGATCAGGCACGCTTCGGTCGAGGGCGCCGCAAGCGTCCCCCCCGTTCTTGATAAAACGAAAGTAGGGCGGCTCCTCCACCGTCCACTCCGCCATGCGCTCCGCGCCCATGCGTGCCTCATCGTCCTCAAGCAAGTGCACCGTGCGCGGCCCATGATGGCAGCAGCGCCCGCAGCCCACGCAATCGTCGCCATTCGCAGCGGGTTCTCCCGCAATCGGAGACAATCCCACCAGAGGCAGCGATTTCACTGTTCGTTCGCTCACAACCGGACCGGCCAGGTATGCCCCTCAAAGCGAGGCGCGATGTCTGTAAGGGCAGAATGCACTGAGCGCGCCGTAGGCCGAGCGCGCGGGTCTGCCCGCAATGCACACGCCAGCAAATCGGCCAGGTTGCGCAAGCTTGGGACCTGACGCATGCGCGCCAAGCGCGAGGGGAAGCCATCGTGGTTGGCATGCTTCTCCAAGATCTGCGCCTCGGTGTCGCCGTCAAACAAGAGCTCGGCCGTGATGCATTCAAAGGCCAAGCAAGCAAACGCATACAAGTCCACGGAGGCAGGGGTGGCGTACTGCTTGGCCGGCATCACGCCCCACACTTCAGGTGCGCCATAAGGCACCGTAGCGCAACCTGGCCGCACGTTGCGGCCTGCGAGACCAAAGTCCACGATGACGGGGTCCGTGGTGCCTGCACGCATAATGATGTTGGAGGGCTTGATGTCCAAGTGGCCCACGCCCGCCTGGTGCATCATGGCGAGCCCTTCAAGCACACCGAGCAAGATCTGGAACATGTGCGCCATGGTGGCGCGGCGCGTCTCAATCAGGCGCTCCACGGTGGAGCCCTGCACGTGTTCCATCACCAATATGGGCTTGGGCTTTGCGCCTATGTCGAAGGTCACAAAGCGCGCCAAGTTCTTGTGCTTCGGCACGCCCAAAAGCGCCGTCGCCTCGGCGCGGAACAAGTCCATAAACTCGCCCTCAGAAATCGATCGTGCAGCGCTCTCGGAGTAGACCGGCACCTTAAGCGCAAAGCGCTCCGCGTTTGGGTCATGGCGCTCCTCAACCCGCGTGGCCAAGAACACCGAGCCTACCGCGCCCGAGCCTAAGGTCTTGATGACGTAGTAGCCCCCCAAGGTGCGGCGTGCGGGCAACCAAGGAGGCAACGCTTGGGGCATACGAAAGTGCCCGGTGTCGTCGCCCGTGGTCTCAAGCGGCAAGGTGGTGACACGCACAACTACCTCTTGTACGAGCACGCGCACAGCACGCGGCAAGCGCGCCACCATCTCCGCTGTGCTGCGCTCAAGAAACGCACCATCCAATGAGTTTTCCATGCCCGCGAGCACGCGCGCGATGCTGGCTGACATGGGCATCGAAGGCGGCGGCATGCTCAGCCCTGAGCTCGCATCGAAACGCAAACGCGCGGCTCCGCACAAGGCTTGAAGCGAGACCAAGGCTTGCTCAAGCGCATCTACAGACTCACACTCGGCCCCACCTGAGGACGACAACTGACGCAGCGCGCGCGCATCCGCAATGGCACTGCTGGCCAACAGCAATTGCTGCAGCGCACTTACCAGCGCGTCGGAACGCCCGGCTCCAGGCCGAAACGCGGACTCCAAAAAGCGCTTAAGCGCCAACAGGTGCGTGGCCTCAGGCGCAACCTGCAAGGTGGCTTGCAGCCAATCGGCGTACGCGCGGTAGGCCGCCACCAAATCGGGATCCATCGAGGCCTCGCCGAGTACCCTGAAATCGCTCACCTCTTGCACGTGGCAGGCCAGCACCAACAAAGCCTCGGCCCCTTCCACGGCGCGCGAACGC
>JAYWGI010000512.1:0-3864 GCA_043779025.1 Myxococcales bacterium | reverse complement strand
AAACAAGGAGGAGCTGATGTGTTTCTCCTACAACAACGAGGACACGCGCTGGCTCGTGCAGCCCATGTTCATCGGGCCCAAGGCCGCACGCGCCGCGTTGTATCCTTGCGCTTCTACGGCGTGCACGGACTCCGCGGGGGGCAACGGAGCATGCAAAGCGGAAAGCGGCGCCGTCATCGCAGACCAAGCTGACGCCGTGCATTGACCGGCCGGTGCCAACTGGAATTGCAGTGGTGCTCGCCGCATCGTGTGCATTGAGGTGGAGCCTCCGAGGTCCGGGGCTCCACGCTCGTAGCGCGAGCGCTTTCAGTCGAAAACGTAGAAAGACCTCGGAGCTCATTGAGCTCCGAGGTCTTTTTGTCAGCACTTTCGCTGATGGTTAGCGCGAGGCTTGGTTCGCCTTGCGACGACGGGACATCAGCATGGCGCCCAAAGCCGCGAGGCTCCACACGCCAAGAGGGGACGCCCCTGCTACGTCGCAGCCGCAGCCTCCACCCTCTATGCTCGAGGGAACAGCACCTTCGCCCGGGTCATTGCCGACCACGATGAAGCCGCCATCCGTCTGTGGTGTCGTGGTCCCGCCATCGGGCCTCGGCGTTGTGGTCCCGCCGTCTGTCGTGCCGGCGTCTGCGGCCCTTGTTCCCCCATCCGTTTTGGTTCCGCCGTCGGGGGCACCTGCGTCGGCGCTCGTTGTGTTTACGCCGCACTTGCCGTCTGTACGACAGCTTGCGCTGCGGCATACGGTCGCCGCGTTGGCCGTGGTGCAGTTGCCGTCTCCATCGCCATACCCGCACTTGCTGTCCGCGCCGCAGACGCCCGCGCGACACGCGGTCGCTGTGGCGGCGGTGCATGCGCTGATGTTGCCGAGGCCGCATTTGTTGTCGCTCACTTCACATACGCCCGCCGCGCAAACGAGCGTGGCCGCTGCCGTGGTGCACGTGCCGTTGAGCGCCGGGCTCATGTGGGGCGCGTCGATCGGGATCGCACCGCCGTTGGCCACCTTGGGCTGACACTTGTTGGTGCTCAGAGCGCACCAACCGCCCGTGCAATCGGCGTCGCCGAAGCATGAGCCGGCCGACGTGCAAACACCCGCCGCCGAGCATAGGCCCGTCTGGCAAACCGTGGCCGCGTTGGCCGCCGTGCATGTGCCTTCACCTGCCGCAAAGCCGCAGGTGTTGGTACTTGTGGAGCACACGCCGCTGGCGCAGATGGCGGCGCCTACCGCGGCGGTGCAGGTTCCGGCAAGCGCCGGGTCGCCCGCATTGCGGCCGCTCACCGTTGGAATGGCTGCTGCATTCGCGAGCTTGGTGGTGCAGGTCCCCGTGTTCGACGCGCACCATGATGTGCCGCATTGCGCGTCACGCGCGCAGAGGTTGCTGCATGCGCCGCTGGTCGCACCGCAGAATGCGCCTGCGTGTACCGGGGTGGCGTTGGCGCAACCGTTGGTTCCCGTACCGTCGTCTGCGCAGGTGCCGCACGCGCCCGTCGCGAGCGCAAACGGAGCCGCGGAGGTGAGACATGCCTGCGTGGCCGTGGTGCCGAAGTCGCCGTTTGCGCCTACGCAGCTGCCCGCGGCCGTGTTGCATGTTGGGGTGGTACCGGTGCAGTTCGCGAGCAGCGTTGCAGAGCACGCGACGCACGCGCCCGAAGCCGAGCAGGATGGGAACGTGGTTGAGGGACAGGCAAGAGTTGCGGCCGTTCCATTGTCACCGTTGCACGCCACGCATCGCGAGGTGGTTGCGTTATACACAGGGGTGGTGGCGCTGCCCAAGGGTGCAGTGTCGCAGTCGGCTTGTGAGTTTGGTGCCCACACGTCGGCCTTGTTGTTGTGTCCGATAAGGTTCGCGCCACCGACCGCGATAGCGCGTCCGTCCAGGAGACGCACGATGGCTTGGTGGTATGCGACTCCGCTTGCAAACGCGGGCGTCGTGACGGCGGTGTTCGTGGCCTCGTCATAAAGAAAGCGCCCGCCTGCCACAAAGTGCTTGGTGCCGAACGAGGCGTTGTTGTTGGGCCCGTTGCACGCGTGAGACATGCTTGGCGTCGTCGCGAACCCCGCGGTGTTCGCGAATGTGTTGGTGGCAGGGTCGTAGATACGTGCCCAGTTCGGGTTGCTACCCCCGGCTCCGTACCACAGGATTTTCCCGTTGCTTAACTCGACCGTAGGCGCGCAGTTCGTATCACCGGCACCGGTATCAGCCGCAGAGTAGCTCCAGACGTTGGTCGCTGGGTCGAAGAAGCTCAGCTTGTTCACGCTGGCTATCTGAACCAAGACCTTGCCGTTCGAAAGCGCGTACCCGCCTGCGTTGTTGTAGGACCCGTAAGCCGTGGCGCTTGCTTTGGCCGTGTACGCGTTGGTGGCGAGATCGTAAAGCTGGGTGGAGCCGTTGTTCCCGGAAACGAGTAAGAACTGGTTGCCTCCGATGTGCGCCAATGCATAGCCCCATTGGCCATCTTGCGCCGCCACGGGGACCGCGTCTTTGCTCGTCCAGACGCCCGTCGCTTCGTCGTAGGCCGCCGTGGGGTAGCCACTTGTTCCGAGGCCTGCGATGCTCCAAGCTAGGCCGCCGGCGCCGGCCATGACGCGCTCGCGATGGCTAAAGTTGTATGGCGCCGCGCCGGTGGTCGCCCAGGTTTCACTCGTGGGGTCGTAGAGCTCTGTCGTCGTGCCAGCCGCGCGATAAAGCACCTTGCCCGAGCTCAGTCGCACGGCAAAGGTTTCCCATGTTGTAGACGTCGTGACTGGATTTCCCGTGGCCACCCAGGCGGGATCGATCACCGCGGGATAGGCAATGCGGTTGTCCCAGCGTACCGCCACAACCACGTTGCGCGTGCCGGGCGCCGTGACGGCGCGGCCCCAAGGTGCGCGCGCGTCGGTGTCGACCGCAGCGCCCTCCACGGAGAGCGTAGCCTCGAACCGCGTGCCGGTAGCATCGAATCCAAAGGGCGGGCTGACACGCATGCGAGGCGTGCCGGATGCATCTAAGAACTCAAGCGTGTTGGCGACAAGGCGAAGGCCCTCCACGCCGGCATCGAGCGCAACGTTGTAACGAAGCTCAGCCTTCACCGGCGCTTGTTCAAATCGCACGAAGTCCTCGGTGCCTTCGGGGGTCACATGCTGGGTGAGGCGCGTGCCTGCGCCCAACGCATCCACGTAGTGGAGCAACCCGGCTTCTGTGGCGACGGTGCTCGACGTCGCGCCCTGGAGTGCAACGGAGAGGCGCTGAGCGCCTGCCGTGAGCTTAAACGCATCGCTGGCGACGCGCGGCAAGCGGGTCACGACATGGTCGGCGTTGGAGGCGAGCCCCTCAAATCGCGTGGCCAACATCGTGCCCTGAGCCTCCCATCGCAGCGCCGAGTCGGCGACGGGGACATGACTGTCTAGCGCGTCGTGCGCGGTGACAAGCGTGGGCGTTGCGTCGGTGGCCGAGCTTTTTGCACAGCCTAGCGACCCAACCAGGACAAGTGCGGCGATCGCACGTGCGGAGGTGAGGGAGTAGTTCATGAGCGCGAGGAGACCGGTGAATGTTGAGGCCGTCAATTCTTTGCTAAACCGCGAGTCAAAAAATCGTCGTCGCGGCTCCGCTACACTTCGACACTTCTGCACTTCAGCTCGCGGCTCGAGCGCGGGGACCTTACGTCGCGGGTCGCGACGCAGAACTGGCATCTGAAGCATGCCGCAGCATAGAATAAGGGGATGTCGAAGAGTTTCGGTTACGCGGCGTTTGTCGGGCTGTTGGCAGCTGCATGCAGTGGCGGCGACCCCGGAGCACTAAAGTTCACCGTGCCATGGGAGGCGGGGCCTACGGGCATTTCGGCCTCTCCGGTGAAGGAAGCTGGCGGTCCCGTTGTGCCCGTACCTGA
>JAYWGI010000511.1:0-3867 GCA_043779025.1 Myxococcales bacterium | reverse complement strand
TCCCGGTCTGCGACGCAATCACCAGGTAAGGTTGCATCATCGGTATGGCGCCCCTACGCTCTAGGACAATGTTCAGCTACGCGTCGCGCCGTGTTCCGTTCATCGTGGCTTCCATTTTGGCGTTGGCGTGTAGCGCTCCGAGCACGGAAGACCTTGTAGACGCGGGGGAGCCCGTAGAGGACGAACTGGGGGCCCAAGTCGTGGACCTTGGAGCAGATCAGAGTGATACCACGGTGGACCGCGCGGCCATTCCGCTTGATGTTTCGCAGGTGACGGGCCTTGTGGACCTGCGTGGGGTAGGCGACAGCGGATGGGCCAACACCCATCAGGGGACGCCGCGCGCGGCAGCCTTTGGCACGGCTTTGGATGCATTCGACCCAAGCGGCACCGTACTGCGCGGGCACCTCAGCTACATCAATTGGGAGACTGTGGTGGGTGAGTCATGCACGCAGTTTGCGAGCCGCTATGTGCCCGGCAAGAGCTATGCGTTCATCTCGCGCGTGGAGAACTTGCGCCAGGCCGAGGCGCATGGGTTCAACCTCGTTGGGCTTTCGAACAATCACAGCCGCGATTGCAGTGTGCCATCGGCCGAGGCCCTCACGGCACGCAATATGCCGGATGCACTTTCGGCCGCCGCACTTTGGGCGGGCATTCGGGCGGATGGAAAGGGAAGCCAAGATATAAAGCTTGGCTCTTTTGACGTGGGCGAGGGACTGACGGCGAAGGTCGCTTTTGCATCGGCGTACATCGGGAGCAGGCGGGATTGCGACATGGCGGTATGCGCAAGCGATCTGCCCGAACTGCTCAAACGCTTGGCAACAAGCGATGCCGACTATCGCATCTTGTCGTTGCACAGCATGGACGGCGCGACCCAAGCGGAGCTCGCGCGCGTAGGTGCCGACGCTGTGCGGACCCTTAAGGTGGATGTTGTGTACGGCTCGGGCCCGCATGTTTGGAAGCCCGTGCAAGTGGTGGAGCGCAACGACGGCACGAAGGGCGTCGTATTTCAAAGCCTAGGGAATTTCCTGCACCCGTCGCTCGCCGCGCAGGGCAAAAACTACATGGGTCGGGCGCTCTTCAGCCGGGACCACGCGCTCAAACAAGTGCAGCTGGTGCCGATTCGCAATGTGGCAGATCGCGCGTCGCTTAGTGATGTGCCCGGCAGCGTCGTGCCGGCCAACCTTGCATGGCGCGCGATGCCCAAGGGCGTGTTTGCGAACGTGAAGTGACGTGACACTGATTGCATTATGTTTTCAAAACATTATGCAATCAGTGTCACGTCTCAGTGCTCTCCAAAACGCGTGAGTCCAAAAGCTCATAACGTACACGTGCGGTCTTGCTGGCGAGTGCGCTGCGCTCAAAGCGTTCCTGCAAGTTGTCGAGCAGCTTTTTGCGCTCCGCCTCGCTCGTTTTCTTGTACTTCACCTCGAAAACGGCAAGGCCGCGCGGCTCCTCAAGCACCAAGTCTAGCTCCGAGCGCGCGTCCCAGTAGCGGCTCGCGCCTGGGTAGAGGCTTCGGCAGTGGTCTTCGAACACCTGGCTTGTATGCTGGTGAATCAGCTCTGCTTTCTCGGCTTCGCCGTAGCGTGCAAAGCGCGTGCGGTGCGGCGAATACACGGAGAACCAAAACCGCAAGCTTGGGCCACGTAATTTGTAGAGTGCATGCTTTGCCGTGCGTACGCTCTGCCCAAACGGGATCTCGCGCTCCACGAGCGAGGCGTCGATCAGCTCTTGAAGCGGCCGCGACAAGTTGGTTTGCGGCACCGACAAGCGCGCTGCAATCTCGCTGGGTCGGTGCACGTCGCGGCCGATGAGCTCCAAGATGGCCACGGCCATGGCGCCGCCCAAGCGCTCGTCTCGGAGCAAGCGTGAGGGCTCTTGCTCCATGTAGGGCGCAAAACCAAAGTAGAGCCGCTCAGCGTTCTCGATGAGCCCCGCGCGTGCATCCAGCAGCTCCCAGTAGCGGGGGATGCCGCCCACCAAGGAATAGAGTGAGAAGCTCTCTATCTTCTTGGCTGCGATGCCGCGAGACGCACAGAACGCGCCGTAGCTCATGGGCTCCACGTGCATGAGCCGGCGCGCGCGACCGTAGAGCGGCGCCGCGCGGTTTAAGAATGTATCGTTCATGGCGCGGCTGCTCGAGCCCGAGAGAATCACCATGGTCTTCTTGGGGCGGGCATGGTCGAGCCAGCGCTGCAGCACGCTGGGCAGGGTAGGGTCGCTGGCCACCAAGTAGGGAAACTCGTCCAAGCACAGCACGCGCGGCGCGTGTATGCGCACGAGCTCCAAGTACTCGGCCCAGGTCTTAGGTACCAAGCTGCCACCCAAGCCCGACGTGGTGTCCTGCCACACTTGCTCGAGCTGCAGCGCCATGGGGCCCTCAATGGCTTGAGAGTAGAGCCCCTTCTGCCTCCGCAGCCACTCGGTGAGCAAGCGGGTCTTGCCCACGCGCCTACGCCCGAATACCACCACAAGCCCGCCATGCTTCGCCTCGGTATCAAGCAATGCAAACTCAGCGGTGCGGTTTACGAAGTCGTTGGCGTCATTGCTCACACGCTCATCATAATGTTTGGTTTGAATTATGCAATTCAAACATTATTAATGATGGTGTTGCAAACTGACTTGCGTCGCAAGGTCTCGACTCGGCTACTTCTTCGACTGCCTGCTCTTAAATGTGCTTTGTCCGCCACACATCGCGCTGTCGAATGCCAGGCGGTGTGCCTCTTCCGGACCGTAGCTTTTGGCAAGTTCGCCTTCGAGTACCTTATTCGCGCGGGCCATGGTGAGGAACGCTGTGGTGGCGGGGTTTGGCTTGTCCGCTGCCGTGGGCTCGGGCTTGTCGCCCGCCATAATCTCCCCCACGAGCCGCATGCCCTTCTCAGCCTCGCCCTCTTTTAGCTTAGCCGCCTCAATGTCGGTTACGAGGTGCACGCAATTTTGCGACCCGATGCGATCGGCCATCTCGGACGACAAGCCGATGCTTCGCATGCATAAGGGCTTGAGCGTGGCCCACACCGACTCCTGCGTTCGCTTGTAGGCGTCTTGGATCGTGTCGGCGTCGCTGGGCGCCAAACCAAGCTTGTTAAGGTGTTCGGCGTCGGGGCGCCATCCGCCTGGCGTTGCGCACGGCGTGCGGTACTTTACGGTCCCTTCCTTCGCCAGCGCGCGCCAATCGTCGGCATCCAAATCGAACTCGGGCCGGGTGCGCGCGGGCTTGCCGGTTTCGGCCTCCGCAAGCTTGTCTTCGCTGGCTTTGAGCGCATCGCTAAGGCTCTTTCGCTGGCTCTCCAGAGCCTCGAGCTGCTCCTTGTAGGTCTGCACGGCCGCAGCCACCTGCGCCGCCGTGGCCGTCTTGGACTGCGCTGCGGTGAGCGTGGCAGCCGCCTTGGCGCCGTCGTCATCGCTCTCGGCCAGGCGCACGCCATCGCGTGTGGTCTGCACGCTTTCTCCGGCGCCCGCTTCGATGTGTTGCCCCGCGTGAGCCACGCGCACGCGCCCCTCGTACACAGCAACCGTGGCTAAGGCTGCAAGTGCGGCGCCCGAAATTCCCGCGACAACAGACTTCTTGTTTATTGCGTTCATCGCTGGATCCTCCTCTGAAGCTGCGCCGGCGATTGAGACCGCAAAGACGGTCCCCAGCACATGCACTTCGGCTTCGGGGGATGACACGACGAACTCGGCTCCAGGTTCCACCCGGTACAAAACTTTTCCCGATTTTTGGCTCACATGGCCATTTGTCCATGAAATTTCGGCACCAGCTTCTGCCACTGCCACACCACGCCGACCGAGTTTGACCTCGGTGCGCGCGCTTGCGACGAGCGCGCCCGAGCTGCTCTCGTCGTAGGTGCGCAGGGCAAGCATCGCGCC
>JAYWGI010000510.1:0-3868 GCA_043779025.1 Myxococcales bacterium | reverse complement strand
GTCATCTTCGCGCCAAGCTCATCCTCGATGCAGTGGGAGAGGCGAATGATGCTTCGGAGCGAGTCCCTGCTCAGGTTCGCCATCGTCTCGTCCGGCGCGGAGCCTCCAGGCGCCTGCCCGCTTGCTGTGCTCGCTGAGGACACATGGGATACTTCCGCGGTACTACTCGCCGACAGTAGGCTTGCTTCAGCGAGTTTTCTGGCCGTGATGTCTCTCGTAAACGCAAAAATACCAGTGCTGCTTGGAAAGGCCCTCACTTCATACCACGCTTCGAAGGGGGCGTAAAAAGACTCTACCTGAATGGGCATTCCGTCTGTCATGGCGTGCAAGTACGCCGTGCCAAAAGGGCTTTCGATGAGGTCGGGGTACAAATCCCAAAGGTTACGACCCAAGAGCTGCCCCCGCGGGCGCCCCATCAACTTCTCGGCGCCGTCGCTCACGTACGTGAATCGCCAATGCAGGTCGAAGCCAAGGACGCCATCGCCGGAGCTGTTTAAGGCACGTTCCGGCAAAGTCGCGAGGTCAGCTTCGTGCATCCCCTCCCTATGACACGACTGAGGTGTAGGCGCTACACTTACCCCCGGAACCGTGGCGTGCGCGCGCCACTGTGGCGTTTCTGCAAGTTCCACGCAGTTGGGCGGTGATGCCGCTGACGTTGTTTAGGCTACATCGCAGCCGAAGAACGTTTTTGCAGCTTGGCATCACTTTTGCAGGACACGGGAATCATCGCGGATCGGTGGGGCACTCCGGACCGCGACCCCGCACAACCGATTCAGTTTAAACCTGCAAATGCACGAAAGAACGCACACCATGGCCACAACGTCCGCACGTCGAAATCAGTCACAAGCTCGCAATGGCATTCGCACCCAAGCCATAAGCGACTTCGACGAGATTATTACCAAAGCCCAAGACATGGTGAAAGCCACAGCGGATGCAGGGGGCGAGCAAGTAGACGAGCTACGACACGGTATCGAACGTCAGCTCAAATTGGCGAAAACCCATTTGGAAGACCTGGAGGACAACTTGGCTGACGGAGCGCGCGGCGCCGATCGCTACGTCCATGAGAACCCGTGGCCGCTCATCGGGGCTGCCGCGGGAATCGGCATCCTCGTTGGGGTCCTGGTGGCACGCAAATAGGCCCTGTAAAAAACCGATGTTAACGCTTCCGAACATTGTTCAGATCGTTCGCGTACACGGCGCACTTTTCTTCCTTGAGGGTCGCGAAGTGCGCCGTGATGCGTTGACAGTGTTTCTCTCGTTCTTTGTTTTGATGTTTGCGGCCTTTGGCATGTGGCTCACCTTAAACGCGGCGATCGTTTGGCTTCTTTGGGGTCAGCCTGCCGCGATCTTGTTGACATGTGGCGCTCTGAATACGGCGGTGGCGATCTACGCGTGCGTGCGCTGCGTCGCTGTTCTCCGCAAAGAACGCTTTGGTGCAACCAGGAGAGAAGTCGCCCAGACACTGGCTTCCGTTTTGGAGATGCTATGAATCAGCCCGCTGTAGACAATGAAGAACTCGATGGCGTTTTGACGCAATTGCGGGAGGCAAGAACCCTCCTTTCAACTCCGTTCGGAACCTCAGCCCCCACCGCATCCGGCGCGTCAGTGGGACCAGACGCCGTAGCTTCTGAATCTTCGAACGCTGCTGCAAAGTCTGACGACCTGGTCGCCGAACGAACGCTTCAAAATGCCTGGGCGCCTTTCGCTGTGCAGGCGCTGTGCGCAATGTTCGGCGAAGAACGTACGACTACGTGGCTAAGGTTCATTCGCGGCAACATTGGGGCGGCGGAAGTCGTCTTCGACCTTCTTCGTCGAGCCATGTCCAAACCCGCGCAGGACCCATCGAAGCGATCCATCAAGTAGATCCGGCACGTGCGGCCCGCCGCCACACCTGTGGCGGTTTTGCAGTTAGCGCGCATTGCCCTCGGGAAAAATCTTCAGCAGAAATAGGGAAAGTTCAGTGTCTAAAGATTGGCACGGCAATTGCTGGAAGCTGGATACAATGAAACGGAATACGACATCGCCGTCCTTTGAGGTCTACGCCGCGCGTCGCTCAGCAGTCATCGATCGAACCGATGGCTGGGACGATTGGGCCCTTGAGTTCGCTCGCGTCGAACGTCGCGATTTAGAAGATGTCGGCCGTTCGCCAATGCCGTCGCCAATCGCACTCGCGCGCTTGCTTAATGCGTGACCAAACCATTCACCATGCCAACAAAACAGGAAACAACATCCCAAATGTACACAAGTTCATCGCCTGCAAAGTACACATTCACAATTCTTGCGCTATCCATCGTCGGGCTCTCCGCCTTCGGTTGCGCGGCCACACAAGCGATCGAAAACAAGATCGACTGCGGTTCGGTATGCAATCGATACAAAGATTGTTTCAAGAAAGACTACGACGTTGATGCCTGCAAGTCGCGTTGCGAGTCCTCTGCCAAAACCGACCAAGACTACCAGAACAAGTTAAACACCTGCTCCGCCTGTATCGACAACCAGTCTTGTACCTCAGCAGTGTTTAGCTGCGGCGGCAAGTGTGGCGCGATCGTTCCGTGAAGCTGTGTCTCCGCGCTGCGTCGCGGCCAAAAATATCATGCGCGCAGGACCGCCCTGCCGCGCTCATCCAAAACAACAATCGAAAGTGAAACACCATGAATTGGGACATCGTTGAAGGCAAGTGGAAGCAGTTCGCAGGCAACCTCAAAGACACCTGGGGCAAGTTTACAGACAGCGATATCACGCAGCTGTCTGGCAAGCGTGATCACCTGGTAGGTCTCGTTCAAGAGCGCTACGGAGTGGCGAAGGAGGAGGCCGAGAAGCAAGTCGACACCTGGGCGTCCAAAGTGAAAGACGAATCGGCTGGCGCGACCAAGGACGCGGAGAGCGCCATGAGCTCCGCCAAGGACAAGGCGCACGACGTAACCTCCGAGGCCAAAGAAGCAGGTCACGGCGTCGTCGATGCCCTCGCCGATGTGGCGAACAAAGCCGCTGAAGCTTTGGTGCATGCCAGCAAGGCAACGGCCGCATATGTGGCAGAAAAGACGTCAAAGTAGTCATGCTGCGCTACGCGGTTATCTTCTTCGTCATCGCGCTCATTGCCGCGCTCTTTGGCTTTACGGGCATCGCAGCCAACGCTCAAGGCATCGGCAAGATTCTATTCGTGGGCTTCTTGATCCTGGCTGCGCTTTCGTTTGTATTTGGTCGTAAGGCAAGCATCTAGCCCGCCATGAAGAACACTCAAAAGAACGAGAAAATTATCATGGAATCCAAGCAAAAAAGTAATAAGGCGGCTTCAAAGCAGTCAGCGTCGGACGAGGCAAATACCCTTTCCAAAATCCGCATCGGGCTTGAAACAGGCACACGCTCTAAGGTCATTGCGGAGCTCAACTTGAGCATCGCCAATGCCTCGGTGCTCAATGTAAAGACCAAGAAGGTGCATTGGGATGTGGTGGGGCCTCAATTCCGTTCGCTTCACCAGTTGCTCGATGAAAACTACGAGATGCTCTCGGCCATGGTGGACGCAATTGCCGAGCGCGCGCGGATGCTTGGTGGGCACACCATCGGCACCATGGTGGACTTTGTTGAACACAGCGAACTCACTGAGTCGCGTCAGGTCTACAATCGCTCCACCGAGGCTGTGCATGTGCTTGTGGCCGACCATGAGACTGTGGTTCGCCAGGTTCGTAAATCGGTCGACGCCTGCGACGAGCTGGGGGACGCGGGTACCGCAGACATGCTGACAGGCATGCTCCGCCAGCACGAACAGATCTTGTGGATGTTGCGCTCCTTCGTCGAAGGCGAAAGTGTCGTTCCTGCGGGCGACGCCAAGACCTTGCTCAGCGCGAAGATCAAGAACTGAGTCGTGCGTGGA
>JAYWGI010000509.1:0-3877 GCA_043779025.1 Myxococcales bacterium | reverse complement strand
GCGTGCGTGTGGAGCCCAAGACCCGTCGTCGCCACGACACTCCGGGGGGCTACGGTATCCCGGCTTGTGCCCGCGCGTTCTCGCTGCTCGACATCAAGATGGGGAGCGAAATTCCCGTAGTGTTGCCGCCGGATCGTTGTGCCGAAAAGCCCGTGTGGTCAGCCGACGGCAAGCGCTTTGCATTTCGCAACACCTCGAGTGAGGCTGTAGAGTTGTGGATAGGCAACGTTGCGACGGGCCGCGTGCGTGCCGCGCTGGGCGTGAAGCTCAACCCCATGCTTGGGAGCGCCTTGCAGTGGATGCCCGATCAGCAACACTTGCTGGTGAAGTTGGTGCCAGACGGCGCCGGTGCGCCCCCGCTGCCCCCCAATGTTCCCGCAGGGCCCAGCATTCAGGAGACCGGGAGCGGCAAGGGCGAGAGCAGCACCTACGAGGCGCGAGACACGCTCACAAGCACCCACGACGAGGCCTTGTTCGACTACTACGCAAGCGCTCAGCTGGCGGTGGTCGATGCCAACACTTCGGAGGTGCGCTTGCTTGGTGCGCCAGGGCCGTACACTGCGCTAGACCCCTCGCCGAACGGCGAACACGTGCTAGTTGATACCTTGCTGAGGCCTTACTCCTACGTGACGACGTTTGAGCGGTTCCCGCACACGGTCGAGGTGTGGGACACAAACGGAAAGCAAAAACGCAGCATCGCAACGCTGCCCGCTGCAGATCGTGTGCCTGTGCACGGAGTGCCGATGGGACCACGCGACTACGATTGGCGCGCGACCGACGCGGCCACGTTGGTATGGGCTGAGGCCCTGGACGGCGGCGATTGGAAGACCGAGGTGCCAGCGCGCGACAAGGTGATGACCCAGCATGCGCCCTTCACGGAAGCGCCCGTGGAGCTGCTCCGAACCACGCAGCGTTTTGGCGGACTCTACTGGTCGCGTCAAACGGATGTGGCACTGCTTCACGAAAGTGACGACAACCGGAGTTGGACCAAGACCTTCGTCGTGGACCTCGAACACCCCGATGGCAAGCGCCTGCTATGGGATCGCTCCACCGACGAGAAATACAAACACCCCGGCAGCGTGGTGTGGCGGCAGCAGCCCAACGGGCAGTGGCTGATGGCGCAGCACGACGATGCCATTTTCCTCGCGGGGCAGGGAGCCTCTCCCGAAGGAGATCGGCCGTTTTTGGATCGCTTGGATTTGAAGACCAAGGAGTCCACACGCATGTTCCGTAGCGAGAAAACGGGGTATGAGTCGTTTGTAGCGTTTGCGCCGGGGACATTCTCCTCGTTCCTTACCTGGCATCAGTCGCCCACCGAGGCGCCCAACCTTTGCTTGCGCGCGCTCGGCAATGAGCGTTCCACCATCGTCCCGGGCGAGTCCGCGTATGCAAGCACGGTGCGTACGCTCACGCATTTTGCAGACCCCGCGCCCGTGGTGCGGGGCATCAAGAAGAAGCTTGTAAAGTACAAGCGTGCAGACGGCCTAGACCTCTCGTTCACGATCTATACGCCGCCTGGGTATGTGGAAGGCACACGTATACCCACGGTGCTTTACGCGTATCCGCTCGACTATGCGGATGCCTTCAAGGCCGGACAGGTCTCGGGTTCGGAGCAGATGTTCACGCGGCTCAAAGGCTACAAGTTGCTGCTTTTGGCGGGCTATGCGGTGATCGACGACGCGGCCTTCCCCATCGTGGGTGACCCCAAAAAAGCCTACGACACCTACCTAGAGCAACTGGTTGCCGATGCCGATGCGGCAGTAAAAAAGGCTGTGGAAATGGGCGTGGCGGACCCTGAACGCATCGGAGTCACGGGTCACAGCCATGGCGCGCTGATGACGGTAAACCTGCTCGCGCATTCCAAGCTGTTCCGCGCAGGGGTGGCCACCAGTGGCTCCTACAACAAGACGCTGACGCCGTTTGGCTTTCAGAGCGAGCGGCGGTCCGTGTGGGCTGCACGCGATGTCTACTTGAAGGCCTCGCCGTTCTTCTCGGCCGACACCCTCAAGACGCCACTGCTTTTGGTACACGGCGCTGACGATGCCAATCCTGGCACTACTCCGCTGCAGGCGACTAAGCTGTTCGAAGCGCTGCGCGGCAACGGCGGCACGGCTCGGCTCGTGATGTTGCCCCATGAGCCCCATTGGTATGCAGCAATGGAGTCCAACGAGCAACTGGTGGCCGAGATGATTCGCTGGTTCGACACGCACGTGAAGAACGCGCCCCCGCGTTAGAGCCGGTGGGGTGGGGTCATGCCAAACATCGCGCTGAACGACGATCGTCCGCCTGGGCTACCCGCTACGCCCCACTTCATTTGCTCAAATCTGAACCGGCCGACGACGGAATGCCTCTCTGGAAAGAAGGTGGCATCCAGCGACGCGGTATCGGTGCTTGGTCCGTCGAAGAAGACCGAGACTCTGCCGCTCTCAAGCATCAGTGTGGGCTTCAGCGCGGGAGCGAGCGCCGCCGACGAGGTCTGGTGGAACTCCTGCATGGGAAGCGCGAACGTCCACGTTGCGCGCCTGCCCCCGTCGCAGTACTTCCACTGAAATCGCACATAGCTTGCCGCGATCTCAAGCGGCTTCACCTCGCCGCAACCGCTGATGTCGCCATGTACTGGAAGTTCGCCCCCGACGGGATCGCTGGTGCGAATCGCGTCGGTGCTGGACTCCCCCACGTTGGCTGACATCGTCACGTTGATGAGTCGAACCGCAGGCATCGCGATTTTGCAGTCGGACGAGCACCACGTGTCCATCGTATCGCCATCGCACTCCTCGCCCACGTCCGGGTGTCCATCTCCGCACATAGCGGCTGCTGCGACGTACGATCTACAATCGGCCGCGCACTCGCGGCCATCTTTGGTGCTATCGCAGGCCTCCCCGAGCTCGACGATTCCGTTGCCACACACCTCGGGGTTGGCCATGCACGCGCGATCGTTCGTCGTGTGGCTAAAGTCTTTGATGGTTTCGCAGTGGTAGCCGGACGCGCAGGCCGTGGTCTCGCAGCCCACGCTGCAATAGGCGATGGGCGCAAGGCTCCCTGTGATCTTGGACGGAGCAACGAGGCAAAATTTGTTGCTGCAATCGTCGGAAACGGTTGCGCACTCGACGCCGCTTTTGCCTGAACCGCACGCTGCATTGCACGCTTTGCCCAAGTCGGCGGTGGCCGCGGCAGCGCCTTGGTTCGCCGCGGGCGGTGCGCTGCCTTGCTCGAGGCTACCCAGTGGGCTGCTCAGTGTCGCCGTGCAGGCCGCCACGCTGAGGGAGGAAAAGGTGATGGTGACGAGAACTGCGAATGAACGTGAATGCATGCGCTGCATACGCGCGTGGGGGGCAGTCTATTCAGGCGAAAGGCTGCGTGCTTTAGGGTGATTCCACGCGAACCGCATGCGCGCGACTTGTGGTGGTTCCATCCCCGAGCTGTCCCAAGTCATTGGCGCCCCAGCAAAAACGCATCGTTCGCCTTCGCGCAGGTGTGGCCGCGTCCCGCCGCGAGCAAGTTGCACGGTGCGACCCACGTGTCGTCCAACTACGGCGTAGAAACCCGCGTCTGCAGTTTTCCGAACCGAATGGTGTGGTAAATACCTGCGTGATGCTTCGTGCCGCGCTCCCAGAGCACCGGCGTTCCACCGTCGCCTGAGTCTACAAAGCTTGCGTGGTCTAGATTCTGCCAAGCGCTTCTGTCTTCGAGTTCGGCCGTCCAAAGCTCGGCTTGGCGTAGTGCCGCGATCCAGTAGTTGACCCCCGTAGCGCGTTGCCACCGCGTGCAGCAGGGATCCTAAACAAGTGGTGCTCTACACCCGATTTGGAATGTACGGGGAATGCCAGTGTGCCGATTTTTGCCACGGCGCCGACCTTGGTCATCCCAGGTGACTCGC
>JAYWGI010000508.1:0-11938 GCA_043779025.1 Myxococcales bacterium | reverse complement strand
TGTACATCTCGAAGACTCAGGAATTTCGTCGTTTGCTGGAGGACGGACACGCCGACCCTGTAACCCGCGCGAGCGACATTCGCCCGGCAAAAACCAGCATCGAGTCGGTGGACGTAGACTTTGCAGGCCCCAAAGGCGAGATCTTCAAGGACACCAACTTCAGCTACCGCTTGAGCCGATCGGCCGGCTACGTGGCCGGCGTTTACAGTGTTCAGCTCAAGACCCCCGAAGGCACCAACGTGGGCGGAGCTGTGACCATTACGTTACGCGGCGACAACCCCATTGAAGACGTGCGCACGATGACCTTCGGCCCCAAAAAAGAGGAAGCGCCGTCTGCAAAGCCGCGCACCGATTTTGCCATTCCTCAAAACGAGGTTCGCGCGGACGGCACGCCCCCTCCCTTCATCTCCGACGAGGCCCGCACGCCTACGGAAGAGGAAAATATAAAAGTAAAGCCGCGCTCTGGCTGCGGCTGCGACTCGGCCAAAGCGCCCACGCGCAACTTCGTCTGGGCACTTTTGCCTTTAGCGGCACTGTTCGTCCTGCGTCGCCGAGCGTAGGCCTTCGTGGCCCGCTTTAGGAGCAACACCCCATGAGCTCGCCTCTACAGGCGCTTGCTTTTGCGCGCGCACTAGCCAGCGGAACGCCCGCGCCTCGCGTGGCTCTGCTGCTGGGCGATGACGGCTACCTGCGCGACGCGGCCATGCGCGCCATAGAGAAATCGGTCGTGGAGCCGGCCTTGCGCGACTTCAATGTGGAGCGCTTTACGGCAGGCGAATGTCCGGTTTCAAATGTGATTTCCGCGGCGCGCATGGCGCCCATGATGGCGGCGCGCCGTCTCGTCGCAGTACGGTCGCTAGAACGCTGGGAGGCCGACGGCGCTGCGGCAAATCTTGACGTGCTGTCCGACTATGCAAAAGAGGCGGTGGACACCACATGCCTCGTGTTGCTTGCCGAGAGGATGCATGGGAGTCGTCGTCTGGTCACACTCGCGAAAAAGGAAGGCTGGCATGTAGACTGCATGCAGTTGCCGGAGGACCAGGTCGCGCAGGTAGTCACGCAAATGGGTGAGTTGCGTCAGAAAAAGCTTTCTCCGGCGCTCGCCCGCGCCCTGGTCGAGCGCGTTGGTTGTGACCTGGCCACGCTGGAGGACGCGGTAGAGCGCATGAGCCTTTTTGCTGGGTCCGAAGAGCCGTCGCTCAGCCAGACCCACATGCTTGCCACCGTGGTGCGCCTTCAGCAGGGTGATACGTGGGATTTGGTGGCAGCCGTGGGCACGCGCGACGCGGGTGCGGCTCTTGTGGCGTTTGCCAACAGCTTTGAGCCCAAAGATCGCGGTTTGCCCTTGGTGGGCGCGCTCGCTTGGTCGCTGCGGCAATTGCTGCGCGTACACGAGGGCGTGGCGCAAGGCATGGCCCCCGACGCCGCCGCACGAGCCGCGGGGGCCTATTCTCCTCAAAAGTCACGTGAACTCGTGAGCACCGCCAAGCGCTTTTCGCGTGCGGAGCTCAGCGAGTTCCTGTGCACGCTCGCAGTCGTCGACCGCGAACTCAAAGGTGCCAAGCGGTCACCACGCAGCATCATCGAGTCGGCGTTGCTGCGCTTCGCTGTTGCTCGCAGCTAATGCGGGTGGGACGGCGCGCTCCGCGCAGAACTTCCCCGCGTGGCGCGATATTGGTAAGCTTCCGCCGTGCGTTCAACGGCTCGTGCTCCAGGGACTTTACGCGTCGTCGCTCCGACGCGCGGTGCGCTAACGCAGCGCGAACGCGACAACAGCCGCCCAAGCTTTGAACTCGCGATCTCCAAGCAAGGCTTGGGCGTAGAACTGTCTGCAGAGTACAAGCTTGGCGCCCTGAGCGTTACACACGTACGAGCAGATCTACCTGGCCTCAAGTTTCCGATCGACGTCACGGGCGGTTTGGCCCGCTTTCGTAGTCATCGCTCTTCGCTCAACTTGCTTCGCCTCGAGGCATCGCTCGACGAGTTCGCAGACAGCTTGTGCGCGAGCGCGGGTGGGACCTTGGGCAAAGGACCACATCGTGTACGTCTTCGGGGGATGCAGACGCACGTGACGGTCTCACTCTCCCTTGCGCGTGAGACTGCATGGGATGAGCAGAGCTCGCCCGTGCTTGTATTTGATCTCTTCCCGCTCGTAGAGTCCGGTCATCTTTCGCTGGGGGTGAGCGCGGCGCGTGGACACGCGCTGCTCCGACCTGCCCGCGAGCTCGCTCTCTCCTTGCTCACCAAGTGGACTGCGCCATTCGCGGAGCGCATCGGCGGCAGCTTCGCCTTCACCGACGTCGCGCGCGAGCTAGGCACAAGCCTATTCGTGTCTGCAGGGATGCGCGCCCCACGTGTGCCTAGAGCGGGCCTTTCGTTCGAGATTTCATTGAATCGGGCTGTGGTTTCCGTGGATGCGTTGAACATCGATGCCGCGCTCTCTGAGCGCGCGATGGGCGTGAGTGAGCATCTACGGCTCATGCTAGACGCCGACGACGCACTCGCGAATGGCGACTCCGAGCGCGCGCGCGATGCCTTGCTTGAGGTTCTCGCTCGTGCTCCAAAACACGCGGAAGCAGCAAGTGCGTTGGCCTCTATCGATGCGCTCTACGCCCATCGATGGGAAGCTGCACTCCTCACGCTGAGTGACTCTTTTGCCGATCAGAGCGTAACACAAGGCGCTGAGCGGATGATCGCTCCTACGGGCACCTTGGCGGCCGAGCTCTACCTGCGCAAGGGCGACGGAGAAAAAGCTGCACGAGCAGCTGGTGTCGCCGCGACGCACGAACCTCATCCCGAGCTGGCGGCACGCGCGTTGGCCATGGCGGCCTCGCTGGACGCGGACTCGCTCATGGCGCCGCTGTGGCTTGATGAGATGGTCTCGCTTGCGCCTGATTGGACACGTGGACGCTTGCTGCGCATGGCGGCGCGCCTACGCCGAGGCGATCTGGCTGGAGCGTTGGGCGACGGGCAGCACGCCGAGGCGGCTGTGCGAGGAGCGAGGCGTAGCTTCGACATGTGCGTCGCGCTGGGACGTATGCTTTCGGACGCCGGGCACCCAAAGGATGCAGGCGCATACTTCGAGCGCGCGCTGACCTTTGCGCCGGACGATGCACATGCACTGGGCGCATTGGGCACAACGTTGCTCGCACGCGGTCTACGCAAACGTGGATTGCAGCTTTTGCGCGAATCGGTCGATCGCGGAGAGCGGCTGCTTCAAGATATGGCACTGAGCCGCCTTGCGCTGAGTCGCGCCATCGCCGAGGCGACGGGCGATCTGCCCACGTCGGTGTCGGTGCTTCGCGGCGTTGCGGACAGCTCGACGCACGCGCCCGAAGCGCGCGCCGCTGAGGCACGCTTGCTTGCCTCGCTGGGTGAGCTCGCATCGGCTTCGATGGCGTGGGCCCGCTTTGCACACCTCGCGCAATCGCGCGTCGGCGAGGGTCATGTTGGCGCTCTGCGCGAAGCACTCCGATTCGAGCGCGATATGCGGAAGGATAGCTCGGCCGCCAAGCATTTGGGTCGGATTGGCCTTAGCATGGTGCCTGCGGACCCTGAATTCTTGGCCGCGCTTGGAGGTGGTCAAGCAACTGCCTCACTGAATGTCGCGCCCGCGTTTATGGAGGCATCGCCTCCCATCGGCGCCGATACCGCGCTCACGACTGAGGTGCTGGCGAAGAACGAGCTTGCGCCTCTCTCTCCCTTTCCTGAAATGAATGAGGGGGAGGCCACGCAGCGCGTAGAGGACCTCACGGTCGACTTGAGGCGGAACCCCAATGACACCACCGTCGTGGCGGAACTGGTGCACCACCTTACACGCTTGGGGCGCGCAATGGACTTGTTGGCCCTGCTCTCGGCGCGGCTAGAGGAAGCGCCCCCCGAGCTGCGCATCGGCTACTTGCCCGACACGATTCGCGTGTACCTAGAGCTTGCGGCTCATGCCCGAAGCGTTGACGCTGGGGGCTTCGAAGCCCAACTCTACGAGTCCGCTGCGAAGATGCTCGACGACGAACTCGCACACCACAAAACACGCTAGCGACGCAGCGTGCTCCAGCGTAGCGACACGGCGCCCTCAGCATTGGTGCGCGCGAGCGCAACCGGCTCAAAATGTACGCCCGTGTCGCTATCGAAGCGCTGGAAAATGCGCACTAACATCCCCGCCCGAGACACCAAAAACTCGTCGGCGTCAAACAATCGCAAAGACTCACGCCTTGGGACCCCCACGCGCAATGCACCCAGCTGTTGTGTCTGCTCTGCAGTGACCACGAGACCGTTCAGGCGCGCCTCGCCTAGCTCCGTCCAATCAGGTGCCCGTATTGCAAGCGTATAGTTGCCAATGTCCGCGTGCAACACGAAGTGACCATCCGCCGTCGTCACATCTGTCGGTAGCTGCGCCGTCTCAAATTGCCTGCCGGCAAGCTCGTGCAAGCGAACAGCGGCGCCTGCAATGGGCCTGCCTCTTGGGTCCAAAAGCTGTCCCCGCAGCACACGTTTGGGAGCAACTTGAAGCACGATGGGAGGCCCCCCCGCCATCACTCGAAGCACGCCTGTGGATACGCCATGTATGCCGTCCTCAGGAAGCGCGCGCCATGTGTACGAACCGGCCGGAAGCTGAATCTCGCTTTGCCCTCGCAGCAGATCTGCGCGCACTTCGAGCCCGAAGGCACTCTCCGTGTCGGATGGCAACGAACGGAGCGTGACCCGCGCCGGGACCTGAGAGCCGGACGCTTCTTCAACGGAAACCCGTAGGGACGCGACGCTTGGAACGCGGGGCAACTTGACGTCCGTGAACGCGCCAAGTGCATTATACACCTGATAGCGAAGCCGCAGCCCTGAAGGCTGACGCGCAGGCTCTATGCGCAATTCCGAGAGCAGCGAACCGGCGACAACCCCCTCAATCGAGCGCATCTCAACTTGTGCTTCGCAACCCGCAGTCGCCCCACAAAACGGCATATCTGCTGTTGTGCTGAGCATCGCGCCCGAGCTCGCGTCCCGCAGCGCGATGCGCAGGCCGCCGCTCCAGCTGTCGTCGTACTGCAAGGGAAACTTGAGCGGCGCATTGAGGTGAAAGTCTCTGCCTCCAATCGCTAAGCTCGCCAAACCCTCATCCTCGAGCGCCGAAACATCGACGATCAAATCCTGCAAAGGCGGGACCGATGACGAAAGCCACGCGGCAGGAGTGACTCGACGCGCATACACGCCGTTGCTTGGCAGAAAAGCGAGTGCGTCCGAAGCCTGGATGCCAAAGACCCCCTGAAGCCCTTGAGTTTTTGGCAATAGTGGCGTGGTTCTTAGGGGGCTCACAGGAAGACCTAGTGCCATTGCATCATACACGTAGGCCTTTTCACCGCGGATGAGGCGAATACGCGCCACGTAGCTCACGTCGCTCGCAACCACGGCGCCACTCTGACCCTCGAAGCCCGGAAGCGCGCCAAGCTCATCTCCGACGGTCAACCTCGTTCGTGCGCGGACAACGCGCGGCAATCGCATGCAGCGTGCATCTTTGCAATTGGCCGAGGTCTCGAACTTCCACTCTGAGCGCGGCAACAGCAGTGTGGCTCCGGATTCCGCGTAGCTGCTCTCGGGCACGTCGACAACCATCACAATGTCGGTGGACGCGGCGGCGTCGGTATCCTCGCAGAGCTTCACCGAGCCACAACGCGCGCCGAGGTCCGAACAATCCGAATCGCGTTCACACGCGAGCAACGGCTTAGGTGGACGCACGGGCTCTACACGCTCGTTGCAAGCAACAGCAAGCACGACGACCCCAAGAACAAGCCGTCTCAAAGTGTAGGGGCATCCTTTTCGGTGGGCGTGCCACAACCTATGCTACCGAGCGGCTCATACACCCAAGCCAAGGAGTCTCCCCCCGGCGGAAGCGCAGTATGCGCTGAGACTCCGCTCACCCTCCCCTCAAACGCTGCAGCCACAAGTAGCTCTATGCGTATACAGGCAGACAAATCCGAGGGCCTCGGTAGTGCGACGCGAATCACTCGCAACGAGTTGGTGGTCTTGTCCGCCTCTGGAACATTGACGCCAAGAACATCCGGTGCGCGTGCTAACTTTGGGTCCGATGAGTAGTTGTAAAACACACGGTACTCCACGTTCTGCCTGCCATCATTAAGCTCGACCGGCACCACGATCTCGGCAGGGAATTCCCGAAGCACATCGAAAGCTCGGGGCCTTGCCTCGGAGGTGAGAAGTACAGGACGACGTTGCGGAAACTCCGGGACATCGGATGTGTCAAATATCAAACATCCGCTCACCGTCAGCACGCCGCAAAAAACTACGCAGAGCCCAAGCATACCTCGGGCGAAAGACGGACGGCATAAGTGAGTGTGCATCGGAAACGCCAAGAAAAATCTATTATCGGTAGCGCATTTGCGCGCGAGGCGCCTTAACCAAACCGCTGCGCAACACACGCTCCTTGGCAGCGCGCTCAAGCAAGGGGTGCACGCGCTTTTGTCCCACGAACATTCCGAGTAGGTGCGGGCTAAGCGACTCAAGTTTGCTGACGGCGCGGTTCATGTTCTTGGTATCGCTCACGCCTGCGTACGCGAAGGCGCGAGCGCGCCACATCTGCGGCGCCATCTCGGAGAACGTTGGGTCCTCTGGGTTGAACAAGTCGAGCGTGTCCACTGCCTTTTGTGGCTCGCCGCTACGCGCCCAACATTCGGCTGCCACCGTGGCCATCATCGCGCGTAGTTTTGGGTCCTGTTGTTTGCCCAAATCAATACCGCCGACGAGCGTCTTGGCCTCTGTGATCTCGCCGAGGTTTAGGTGAATCATCGAGCGCATGGCGCGCACCTGGCTTGCCACGGCGGCCATCTCTTTGTCTAGGTTGACGGTCTCGAGCGTACCTAGCGCTTTACGTGGGTCGTCTTGCATCTCCAGCTGCGCGCGCGCCATGACGCCCATCGCGTCGCCGGGCTTGAACTCCGCACGAATCCGCGCGGCGGCTGCCTCGCGGCCCTCGCGCGTATCCGCGCCTTGCATGATGTTCGCAAGCGCCTGTTGCTTCCCGAGCATGCGCTTGGCCCACCAAGAAGCGCCGAGCACGAGAACCGTCACCACCGAGGCCACCACCATCCACACCACGCCGCCGCGCCAATAGGTCATGGCGCCGGCCAAAACCCAAGTCACAGCCAAGATAACGACCACACGTTGCATGGCTTTTCGTACGTCGAAGGGCGCAGCCGGCGCGGCAGACGCGCGGCTCTCGAGTTTGCTACGGACCTGGGCGCGAACGTCGTCTTGGGTGGTGGGCTTGCTCACCCGGCAAGGCTTTAGTCTGAGCGGGCGGGCCGCGCAACCGCGCTCTCCTTGCCCCCGCTCTCCTCAGACAAATCCGCCCCAAACCACTCGGCGCGCGCATGCAGAAACAAGCTCTGCGCCAGCGACATACAAGGCACCCCCAAAAGCGCGCCTACAATGCCGAACAGATGCTCGCCAGCGAGCAATGCGAACATGACCAGCACCGGATGAATCTCCGCCGCATGCCCCATGATTTTGGGGTTCAGAAAGTTCGCTTCGAGCTGATGAATCGCGATGATCCAGAGTAAGACCATCAGACCCAGTTGTGGGCTTTGGGATAAGCCTACAAGCACCGCGGGGACAGAGCTTGCGATGGTGCCAAACACAGGGATGAGCGAAAACACTGTGGCAATCAGACCAAAGACGGGCCAGTAGCGCAGCCCCATCGTAGCGAATCCAATGGTGGTGAGCGCGCCGTTGATGCCGCAGATCATCAACTGGCCCCGGACCACCCCGCCCAGCCCCCGATCGAGCCGCACCAACAAACGATCAAACGATGGGCGAGAAGCGGGCGTTGCAAACCGCCTAAGAAAACCCATAATCCGCTCGCGCGTGAGCACCATGTAGGCCGCAAGCATCAGCGTCAGTGTAAACACGAAGACGAAGCCGATGCTCCCAGAAATCAAGCTTTTCACCAGGACAAAAGCACCTTTTGCCCCAGTTGCCGCGTGCTCACGAAGCTTCTCCAGGGCCAATTCGCGCACAAAGCTCGAATCGTCACTTTCCGCGCTCGAGACGCCCGCTCGCGCCAAAAGCTCCCTCAGAGGAGGCGTAACCTTCTGCTCCACGTTATGAAGCATGCCTGGCAAGTCGCGCGCCAGTGCTCCTCCTTCTTGAAGAACGCGCGGCATGGCGCCGCGGACAGCAAGGACCAACGTCCCAATGAACACAGCGTACAGCAGCACAATGGCCCAGCCTCGTTTGATGCGCCGCGCCTCGAGCATGCTCACAAGTGGGGTCAGCACATAGGCAAGCACCATCGCGAGCACAAAGGGCAACATCACCTCACGGACGGCGAAGAGCGTCAGCCCTACACACAGGGCGAAACCACCGGCGAACAGGGAGCGCTTTCCGAGGAGCTGAGCGGGCTTCATGGCTGACGCGGGCCATAGCACGGCGGTGCCCCGAACCGTGCAGACTTGCCATCCACCATGGTTTCGGGCGAACGTCTTTTTCGCTTCGACGATGATTGAACTTTCCAACCTCAGCGTGGCCTTTCGCGCCCCAGGAAGCGGGACGAAGACCGTGCTCAACGACGTGTCGCTGAGCGTCCCCAAAGGCGCGCTGTATGCCCTGGTGGGCCCGGGCGCGTCAGGCAAGAGCGTGCTTCTCAAGACGCTCGCCGGGTTGCTGCCCATCACCTCGGGCAGCGTCGTGGTGGGCAGCAGTGACGTAGGCGCGATGAGTGAAATCGCGCGGCAAGAGTACCGTGCCACGCTTGGGTTCCTGTTCCAAAACTATGCGCTCTTCGACACCCTCAGCGTGCTCGACAACGTAGCCTTTCCGCTACGTCGCGAGGGCAAGCAATCGGAAGACCACATCGTCGCGCGGGCCAGGGAGCGTCTGTCGGCCGTCTCACTATCGGGCTTCGAAGACCGCTTGCCAGGCGGTCTTTCCGGCGGTCAAAAAAAACGTGTGGGTGTCGCACGCGCCACCGTAAAAGGTGCCGACGTATTGCTCTATGACGAGCCCGCGGCGGGGTTGGACCCGGTGACCTCCCAGAAGATTTTCGACATGTTGCGGCGTGAGCAGCAAGCCAGTGGGGCCACCGTCATCATGGTGTCCAGCGACTTGGACCGTATGCTGCCTACGGCTGACTATGTAGGCATGCTGTATCGCGGCGAGCTCTTGTTCAACGGCACACGCGACGAGGCGCTTGCTTGCACCGAGCCGCATGTGCGCCAGTTCGTCCACGGTCTCGCGGAAGGGCCTCTATGAGTACCGAGCAAAACTTGCAGGCAGAGAACCGGGCGCGCGAATCGCTCGCAGAAAGTGCCGCGAGAGGGCTCGGGGCCGCCGCGATGGGTATGGCGCAAGAGGTGGGCGCCATGTCGATTCTACTTGGCAAAACACTGCGCGCTGCGCGCCACATCGATCGCGAAGAGTTTGTGAAGCACGCCTATCGCATGGCCTTCAAGTCACTGCCTATCGTGGTGGTCACAGCGTTGTTCTCAGGCGCAATCATGGTGGTCCAGGCGGGGGTGACTGTGCGCCGCCTCAATGCGGAGGGCCAGCTCGGATGGGGCGCCGGGTTCAGCACTGTGCGCGAAATCGCGCCGCTGCTCTGCGCACTAATGATGTCGGGCCGCATTGGCGCCAACAACACAGCCGAGCTTGGAACCATGGTGGTGACCGAGCAGCTCGATGCGCTTCGTGTGCTGGCCATCGACCCCATCAAGTTCTTGGTCGGGCCTAGGTTTTTCGCGATTGTGCTCACAGTCGTGTCGATGACCATCTTTGCGGACGCCATTGCGCTACTGGGTGCGTCTTACACAGGACTTGCTCTGCTCGGCATCGAGCCCATGACCTTTTACAACAGCCTCACCGGCGGTATGATTCACGTGAGCGATTTGATGAACGGCATCTTCAAGTCGCTCTTCTTCGGCACTGTGGTGGCACTCTCTTCTTGTTATTACGGGATCAGCACCACAGGCGGGTCACCCGGTGTGGGCCGAGCCGTGAACGCAACCGTAGTAGTGAGCGCGGCCGGCGTCTTTGTGCTCGACTATTTCGTGAGCTTTCTACTTCCATGACCACCACAGGCGCTTCCATGTTCACGCGCATGGCGGCCACGCTCGGCAACGCCGCCTTCGAGGCCAGAGATGCAGTGCTGGGGCTGTATGCGGTGTTCGTCCGCACGCTCTATTTTCTTGTGCGAGGCAAGCGCGAGCGCGGCGATGTGGTGAAACAGATGTATGTGATCGGCAATCGGTCGCTGCCCTTTGTCTGCGTCACGATGGGCTTTATCGGCATGATCTTGGTGTACCAAGCCGGCACCCAAACCAAGCGAATTCTACCGGAGTTCGGGATGCTCGGTGCAGCATTCACCGAGTTGCTCGTGCGCGACCTGGCGGCGTCCATTGGTGGGCTCATGTTGGCCACGCGTGTAGGCGCTGGCATCGCTGCTGAAATAGGATCGATGGTGGTGACAGAGCAGGTCGACGCGCTCCGCATGTCGGGCGCAGATCCTGTGGATTTCCTGATCGTTCCACGTTTTTTGGCGAGCCTCCTGATGACCACAGTGCTCATCGTGCTCGGCGGATTGGTCGCGTTTGTGACCGGCATGGTGACCGCATGGGCATTCTTCGACGTGCGTTTCGACATCTTTGCGAACCTGCAGTTGGTGGACGCCGGCGATCTGATTGTTGGCCTCGCCAAGTGCGTGACGTACGGCGCGGCGATTCCGCTCGTGAGCGGCTACTCCGGGCTCTCAACAACGGGCGGCAGCGAGGGCGTCGGAAGCGCAACCACGCGCGCGGTGGTCAACTCCAGCCTGGCCATTTTGGTCTTGAACCTTATCATCTCGGCTGCAGGATTTGTGGTCTTCCGATGATCCAGTTCAAGAACATCAAGAAGGCTTTTGGCCACAAGACGGTACTGAACGATGTGTCCTTCGATGTGCCGCAGGGGTCTTGCTTTTTTATCATCGGCGCGTCGGGCGTAGGGAAGAGTGTACTTATCAAGCACTTGGTGGGCCTGCTTGCCTGCGACTCGGGCGAGATCTGGCTGGACGGTGAGGAGATTTCTCAGTTCACCGAGGAGCAGATGCACCCCGTGCGGAAGAAGTGCGCGATGGTGTTTCAGCACTCCACGCTGTTTGATTCGCTCACGTGCGCAGAGAACGTGGCGCTCCCACTACGCAAGCACTCCACCATGAGCGCCGCGGAGGCGCTCGCTGATGCCCGAGTGCGCCTCGAAGAAGTGCGCATGAGCGAGTTTGCAGACCGCTACCCAAGTGAGCTAGGCGACGGGATGAAGAAGCGCGTGGCCATCGCGCGTGCGCTGACAGTGAACCCCGCCTACGTGCTGTTCGACGAGCCCACTACCTCGCTCGACCCGGTGAGCGCACGGCGGGTGGACAAATTGATTCGAGAACTCTGCGACAAGCGTGGTGTCACCAGCATCGTGGTGAGTCACGATTTGACGAGCATTTTCTCTATCGCCGACCGCATCGTGATGCTCTACCGAGGCCAAGTACGCATGCAGGGTACACGCGAAGAATTCCGCGCAACGGAAGACCCCATCGTGCGTCAATTCACGATGGGGCTCGCCGAGGGGCCTATGGAGTTTTAGCGCCAACCTGCTCGCAGGTCGTGGTGCGCTCTGGTCTTTGGCCCCAACTCACATGTAGGCTGCCAAACATGGCGCAAGAACGATCCATCGAGGTCAAAGTCGGAGCTCTTATCCTCGTTGCGGGCGCGGTGCTTGTGGGGCTTATCCTGATTCTTGGCGGCTTGTCCTTCAGGCCCAAGTACACGGTGTATGTAGACTTCAACAATCCCGGTGGCCTTCAGACAGGCGTGCCGGTGAGGATGGCGGGCGTGAAGGTAGGCACGGTGGAGGAGATCGAGTTCCGCGCCGAAAAGCCGAAGGCGGGCGAGAACCACCCGGCGCTCGTACGCGC
>JAYWGI010000507.1:0-3887 GCA_043779025.1 Myxococcales bacterium | reverse complement strand
TTTCGGTGGAGCGCGCATTCCCGGGAGCCAACCTCTATCGGCGTGAATCGTTTTTGCTTCGCGAGCAGGAGTTCGGCGATTGGGATGGCTTGTTGCCCGCTGAGATTGAGGCGCGAGACCCTGAGCGTTGGGCGCGCCGAAAGCGCATGGAAGACGCGTGGGGAAAGTTCTACTTCCGCTACCCCAATGGCGAGAGCCGCGCCGATGTGGTGGCCCGCATGGCGCTTTTTATTGGCAAGGTTCGACGGTCTCGCTTTCCGCATCACCTTGTATTTTTGCACGGTGTGACGCAGCGCGCGCTCCGCATGGCATGGTTCAATCACCCCGTGGAGTGGTTCGAGCACGAGCCCAACCCCGACAATGCCAGTGTGCTCGCGATTCGACGAACGACTTCCAACGGCCCATGGTCAGAGGAGAAAGGACTGTGAACTATGTGTAGAACGCACGCAATCGTGTGCTTGATTATGCCGTTGACTTGGGCGAGCGGCTGCAGCCGCAAAGCAGGGCAGGGAGAGATGAACGCCGGGCCCAGTGCGTCGAGCGCTTCCCGCAAGACCGCAGTGGCCGAGTCTTCGGTGCTCCTGCCGCCGAACGTGCTCTTACCCAAGAAGCCGGGCGAAGTTCGCTTCGTGGCCATGGGCGACACCGGCAAGGGAAACGAGGGGCAGCGCATGGTGGCAGATGCGGCACATGCATTCTGCATGCTTCATGGATGCGACTTTGTGCTTCTGCTTGGAGACAACATCTACGAAAGCGGTGTCTCAGGCGTCGACGATCCCTTGTGGCAATCGCGTTTTGAGCAGCCCTACGCGGCGTTTTCCCAGCCCTTCTATGCGGTGCTGGGCAATCACGACTATGGCCATGCGGGCTTAGGTGACGTGTTCGAACGTGGGGCGTTTCAGGTTGCGTACAGCGCGCGCTCAAGCAAATGGCGAATGCCTGCAGCGCACTATCGGCTTCATGTTGGCGCAATTGAGATTTTGGGCCTCGATACGAACTTGCTGATGTGGGGCCGTGACGATGGCCAAACCGAAGCGATGCGCAGCTGGACAAGCGCGCACAGCTTGCCTTGGAGAATTGTAGCTGGACATCACCCCTACCTTTCGAATGGCCCTCACGGCAATGTCGGTGCGTACAACGGCGCGCCCGCCAGCGCCACCACGGTGAACGGTGCATCGCTTAAGCATTTCTTCGACGATGAGGTCTGCGGCAGGAGCGACATCTATCTGTCGGCACACGACCATACGCGCGAATGGTTGGAACCTACATGCAAAGGCACGGAGCTGATTGTGAGCGGTACCGGGGCCTCTCCGACACGACTCAAGGGGAGCAACCCAAGTCGCTTCAGCACCGCAGAGCTGGGCTTTGTCTATTTGATGGGCACGAGTACGGAGTTGAGGGCTCAAATGGTGAACGCACGTGGCGAGGTCGAGTACGCGCGAACGCTCAAAAAGTAGCGGGCGTAGGGCGACGCACAAAACGACCCACGCCTACTGCACGAAGCGATGATAGGCTCCGCCGCTCAATGAAGTCCGACGGAATCCTGCGTGCGGTGACGACTGATGGTGGCTTTCGTGTTGTTGCAGCAGCGACGACCGAAATGGTCCGCGGCGCCATCGCCGCGCAAAAGCCCGAGGGCCCCGTTGCGGGCATCTACGCGGACTTTTTGACGGGCGCAGTCCTGGTGCGGGAGAGCATGTCACCTGACTACCGGATGCAGGTATTTATGCAGGGAAAGAACCCCAAAACACGCCTGGTTGCGGATTCCTACCCGGATGGCATGACACGCGGGCTCGTCCAGTTGCGTGGCGAGGCCCAGTTCAACTTTGGAGGCGGCGTGCTTCAGGTTCAGCGCACGCTCAGCACGGGCGGTTTGCACACAGGGGTAGTGGGGATCAAAGAGGGAGCATCGGTTGCCGAGGCCTTCATGGACTACATGCAAGACTCGGAGCAGATCGTCACGATGATGTCGGTCGCCCATGTGGTCAAGGACGGCGACGTTGTAGCGGCCGGAGGCTACTTGCTGCAGCTCCTGCCTGAGGTCGATCGCCTGAAGCTCGCCGTCATGACGGAGCGCCTGGAGGACTTCAAGGACATCCGCGAGCTGCTCGAGAACGGCAAGGCGACGCCCCAGTATCTGATCGAAGAAACGCTTTACGGCATCGCCTACGAGCAGGTTGCCGAGAATCCCGTTTCGTTCGGCTGCATATGCAACGAACTGCGCCTTACTGCAAGCCTCGCGACGCTGCCCATAGCAGACATCGAAGAGCTTGCCGGAAGCGACAAGCCGCTCGAGATCAGCTGCGACTTTTGCAACCACGAGTACGTGATCCCAGTAGACCGACTACGCGGTTTGCTCGTCAGCAACTGAGGAGAGGTACCAGCCCTATGCAGCGCATCGATTTCTTCGCGCTCGAACGCGTGGTTCAAGATCGCCTGGTGGCGGCGGCACGTGGTGGCTATAGCCCGAAGCTTCTTGGGGCCGCGCCTTTGCCGTTGCGGCTGGCCTCGCTTCAGGTGGTTGCGGCTGCCGGCGCCAGTTTTGTGCTGCTGTTCGCGCCGCTTGTTGGATGGGGCTCGCTCGGGAGTTCGCTCGGGCGTCAAGGCTTTGTTTTTTTTGCGCTGTACGCGCTTGCGGCGTCAACGCTCGCCGCCGTCGGAGCGATCGTTGCAGTGCGCATGCATGCCCGTGCCACAGCTCCTGTGGCGCCAGGCGTCTATATGTTCCCGGGCGTGCTCATCGAAGCCGACGGCGACGAGTTGCGTTGCCATAGGCTCGCGCACCTCCAAGAGCTCAGCGTCGTTGGAGCTTTGGTGCGTCTGCGCTATGCGCACGCATCGCTGAGCTTCAGCTGCGACGATGCCCAGTCCGCTGAGGCCATGGCCGCGGAGCTCACGAACGCGCGCGCTTTGCTCGCGAGTGGCAAGCTGGAGCCCGAGCTTTCGGACCCGCTCACCGCGCCCAAGTTTGCCAGCCCCGTGGGGCCCGTGGGAGCGCACCATCGTACCGCATCTTTCTGGCGTGGACTCGGCCTTGGCCTCGCGATCGCCATGGGCATCGGCTGCTCGTTGCTGCTCTGGTGGGGACGAAACTACCAGAGTGACGAGGCCATGTACGCGGCTGCGCGTGCGCAGGATACGCAGCCTGCGTATGAGGCCTATCTGGTTTCGGGGCAGCGTCATGCCGATGAGGTGCGCACGCTCGATCTTCCGCGTGTGTCGACTGTGCGGGCAGAGTCGCTTCAATTCAAAATCGCGTCGGCCAAAGTCGCGGGCGACGCGCCCAAACTGCGGAGCTTGATCGCGCGCGGAGGCACGCCGCAAGGCTTGCACGCGCCCTTGCAGTGCACCGCAACTGCCGCAGACCCCGACCCGTGCGCGCCGCTGCTCGTGGCCTCTGCACTGAGCGAAATTGCTGACGAACGGATTCGCGTCCACATTGCGCCGGCTCCCAAGTCGGACCCCGCCGAGGCGGTGACCTGGGCTGGCTTGATTCGGCGTGCAACCATGATGGGGGGCGCACTGCGCGTGAGCGTGAGCCATGGTCGTATCGACCATGTCGCGCTTGCACGTAGCGACAAGTATTTGGGACAATCGACGCTTTTTATGGGCGAGGTTTCACGGCTCTCCAAGCACTTTGACGAGCTGGACGAGATTGCTCGTGACGCACGAGATCAAGAGGCGTTGATCAAAGCACTGCGACTTCGCTTTGAACCAATCGAACTGCAAGTCTTGGGTGGCGCTTCGGAGCCGAGCGATGCGGGGCGGCTGGAGATCAAGCGTACCAATGCCTGGTCGGGACGTGTGTACAGTGCACGTAGCCCTAGAGGCGTGTTTTTAGGCATGACGTACGGCTTCGAACTGCATTTGCAGGCAGGCGGCAGCGC
>JAYWGI010000506.1:0-3894 GCA_043779025.1 Myxococcales bacterium | reverse complement strand
GCATCCGCGCCCTCCCCCCCATCGTCGCGCCTCTCCGAAGCGCCTCACTCGCCTTCTGTGGCGTCCTCCGCGAGCCCATTGTCGAGCTTGACCTCGGGGTCGCTCAAGGCATCACATAGCGAGGCCGAGCGGCTGCTTCACGCCGGCGATCGCGCAGGGGCGCTCGCTACATATCATCGCATTCTAGAGTCGTCGCCTGCCGACACCGAAGCGCTCTCTTGGGTGGAGGATCACCTGCGCAGTTCGCGTCAGTACGCGGAGCTGCGAGATGTGCTGCTCGCCGCCTTACGTGCGGGCGCGCAAGACCCTGTGGAGCTGCGAAAGACGCGTTGGCGTGATGTTGCGGGTATTTGCGAGTCCCACCTGCGAGACTCCGACGGCGCGATCGGCGCGTGGAAGCAACTCTTGCAGTTGGACCCTAGCGACGACGGCGCGCGCAGCGTACTCACTCGCCAGCTAGAGCGTTTGCAACGGTGGGACGAGCTGGCCTCACTGCTTGAGCGACAGGCGCTCTCGGAGACCGACACCGAGGCACGCCTCGCAATGGAGAAGCGTCTCGCTCGCGTCCATGAAGACAAGCGCGGCGATGTGCTTAGTGCAGGAGACGCATGGGCGCGCGCAGCCCGGCTTTCGCATGGGGATGAGGGCTCCGTCGAACGCGCTGTGACGCTCTACGAACAAGCGCAACGGCATGACCTCGCCCTTTCCGTCCTACGTGAGCAGCTCGATGGCGCGAGCGACGACGAGCGCGACACGTGGGTTATGCAGCTCGCCAAGGCGCATGAGGGCGCGGCAGAGTGGGCGGATGCAACCGCGCTGCGCCTGGATCTCGCAGAGCGCCAGGGAAGCGTGCGCAATTGGGAGGAATGCGAGCGTGTCGCTGACATGGCGGCAGACCATATGCTCGCAGCACGCGCAGCGCGCGCACGTGCCGACCTGGGCAACGACAGCGTGGAAAAAGCCTTATGGCTTGCGCGCGCGGCCTCGCATCTAGCCACCGCGGGCGCGCACACCGAAGCGACGGCAGTGCTTAAACTCGCGGGCGAGGCCGATCTGAACAACGACGAGATCGCAGTCCTCTACGACGAACGCCTGGAAGCGGTGAATGACCACGCGGGGCGCATCGATTTTTTGGACCAACGCGCGTCTGTGCAACGCGACGACCTCACGCGCGCTAAGACGCTTGGGCTGGCGGCGTCGCTCAGCGACCACAAGCTCAACGACAAGCCGCGCGCCAAGGCCTTCTATGAACGCGTGCTTGAGGCCACGCCGTCCCTTGAAGCCTACCTCTGGCTCGCCGACAGCGCTGCGGCCGAAGGCTCCCCTGCCGAGGAAGCGCGCCTGCTTGAACAAGCGTTGCCCAAACTGACGGACCGTGCGCAAAGCCAGGTGCTCACGCTGCGCCTTGCCGGCACACTCTCCGAGTCGCTGGGGCGACATGCAGAGGCCGCCACCTTGCTTGAGGGGCGCGTGTCTAGCGAAGAGGACTCCACCGCGGTACTCTCGCAACTCGCGGCGATTTACGAACGCGATGGCAAGCTGCCCGAAGCCCTCGCTACGGCCGGCAAACAACTAACTTGGGCGCAGGGCGATGCCCGCGCATCGGTCGCGAACCACATGGCGCGTCTCGCAAAGCAGACGCACAACGTGGACTCACAGATCATGGCGCTCGAGGCGCTGCAGCAGCTTCATCGGCTGGACCAAGCGGGCCTGCGTGAACTCGCTGACGCGTACCGTGAGGCGGGCCGTAGCAACGACGAGCTTCGCGCGCTAGGAGCATTGGAGCAACAACTTGGCGACGAAGAGCGGCCTGAGTTGGCGCTACGACGCGCAGCACTGCTCACGGAGCAAGACAAGCGCGACGAAGCGCTCGAGGTCTTGCTCCCCTATGCCAACGCGGGGCACGCGCAATCTCGCGCCGCGTGGGTGGTCACGGCGGAGGCGGCCGGCAAATCGACGACCATCGCCGACGCGCAATTTGTCTGGTGGAACGAGGCTCCACCCAACGCGGAGCGCACAGCCGCGCTCGAGGATGCCTTCACGAGATACCTTGCAGCGAACAATGACAACGACGCCCTCAAGGTAGCGCACTCCTTGCTCGGCACTGCCGAATTGAGCGCCCAGATGTTGACGCGTGCGGAGGCTTTGGCCGGACGGGCGCGTGACAATCTTGCACTCGAGCGTGCGCAGCGCGCGCTTGTTGCCCCACTCGACGGTTCTGCACGCGCAACAGAATTTGTGCGCCAGGCGGAGCTACGCTTGGCGGTGGGGTGGGATGTCAACGAATGCGTTAGCCACGCAGAGCAAGGTGTGTCCGCGAGCGGAGCGGATGCGAAATCGCTGCTCGATCGTATCGCAACACTTCTACCGGACGCCAAGAGCCGGGTCGGAGTGTATGAGCGGCAAGCGATGCGCGCGGCGACGCTTAGCGACAAGGTCGAGGCGCTTGCTGCCGCAAGTAGCTACGCACGCGCGCAGCAAGAAGAGGCCATGGCCAAATCCTTTTTGGATACGGCGCTCTCGCTGGCCCCAACAGGCGACACCTGCACGATGTTGGAGCTACAAGCCCAACAATCGGACGCGGGTCACGATGCCCATCCCAACGTGCATGTGCTCGTGGGCGCGCTCAGCGATGCGGGGCGTGGTTTGCGTGACGGTGGGTCATTCCGAAGCGAAGCACTGCGTCATGCGGCCGAGCTCGCCTACGGCACATTGAACAACGCGGAGCGGGCATGGACCTTGCTTGGCGACTCTCTCTCCGCCTGCCCATCGGAGTACAACTTGGCGACTCTGCGCTCGTTCGAAAGCAAAACGGCCGACCATCAGGCCGCCATTGGCGCGCTCAGCTTTGCATTGGGCGGCGTCTTCGATGCGACGTTGTCGCGTACACTTTTGCTAGAGCGCGCGCGCATCAAACGTGAGGGTTTGGGCGACGCCAAGAGCGCTGCCGAAGACTTGCGCGAGGCGTACGACTTGTCACCGGCGGACGCAGGGCTGTGGAGCGCACTCACCGTCACGCTACGAGAAGCCGGCGATTTCCGAGGCCTTGTGTCCACCTATGAGGACCGCTTGCTACGCGAGCGCGACGTCGCGGCACGGCAGGAGTATGCGCGCTTGGTGGCGCGTCTCTGGACTGAAGATCTCAAAGACCCGCGCGAAGCGGCCGACGCCTGGCGCCGCTTGTTGCGCCTTGCCCCCGGCGACGCGGAAGCGCAATCCGGCTTGGAGCTCGCGCGCAACACGGTCGTAGGCAACCCCAGCATTCCGCCGCCCGCGTCGCTCCAAACACGTGCATCGCGCAATAACCTTGAGGCGCTGCGCGTCACGCCTGCGGCCCCGATCTATGAACCCGCCGAGTCCCTGCTGGCATCTGCGGATGTGCTCCCCGATGATCCCGCGTCGAGTATCGGCGGGCAAGCGCCACCTCGCTCCGCGCCCATCAGCGGCCCGCCCATGGCTCTCGTGGAGGCGACTGCGGGCCACGAACCAGACGAGCATCTAGCTTCCGACTTAGACGTGGAGCTCGACGAGGTGGAGACCTTGGACGATCTAGACGTTATCGAAGGTTGAGTTCGGCAAGGATGCGGCCAAGCGCTGCGTCCGCGCCGTCCCACAAAGCTTGTGCCGCCGGATGCAAATCTGGCGGCACGCTCGTTTCTACCCTGGTTTTTGGCTCGCAGTTCGCGTCAGCAGCATCGATCACCTGGACCCCAGCGCCCTCTAGATAGCAGCGCTCATACACCGCCGCAGCGCCTGTGCAAGCAAGTGCAACGCTGGCCGCTGCCAGCCGTGCATTCCCTTCTGCGCCCACTTCGGGAAGCCGTGCTTGTCGCGTTGTACGGGGGTTCATGAGCCTCCAGAACGAACGTAGTTGCCGCGTGCAACGCCGGTGAT
>JAYWGI010000505.1:0-3905 GCA_043779025.1 Myxococcales bacterium | reverse complement strand
ACACCATCGTGCCAGGCGACAACGCGGACTTCGGCGACGTGTTTGTGTTCACGGGCGCTTGCCCTGCAGACGCAGCCATCGCCGCGCTGAGCTCGGTGCATACGCCTTGTGCCGTGGGCTCCAAGGCCTCGTTCTGCGTCAGCACGGGCGCCGCGCCGAACCAGATCTCCACCTGCGCGGGCTGTGACGCCTCCTTCGGGGCGATGGGCACGAAGGTGTGCGATGCGGCCTCGCCCATCTGTACCACTGCGGGGGCAAGTGCGGGTCAATGCGCCAAGTGTGATGCCGACAAGGGCGCCACTGGTGGCACTGCTGCCTGCGGTTCGACGAGCGCGCCCTACTGCGTGACCAAGCCTGGAGCGACCAATGTGGGTAGCTGCGGCAAGTGCACGGCGGATGCAGATTGCATCACCGCGAGTGGCGGCCCGAACCACGCGGGTCTCAAGTGCGACGTCGCCAGCGGCGCCTGCACCACGGGCTGCAGCACCGACACCGATTGCGCCAGTGGCAACTGGTGCGATGGTGGCAGCACGACAACGGCGGGCGTCTGCAAGCCCAAGCTGGCAAACGGCGCACCCGTGCCAACATCGGTGGGCAGCAAATGCACGGCGGCTGTGGGCGCGCGCGTATGCGCCGCTGGGGTATGCGACAGCATCGACGACGCGTGCGGATTGCAAAACAAAGGCCCATGCGCCGCAGCCACGGTGTGTCGCTCCAACGTCTGCGAAAACGGCACCTGCGGCAAAGTCGATGACAAGCCCTGCACGTTCGCAAGCGAGTGCAAATCTGCGGTTTGTTCGGGAGGCAAGTGCAGCGGCAAGTGCTCCACCGATGCCGACTGCGGCGGCGCGAGCAGTGGCTTGGTGTGCGATGCCAGCGCCTGCGTGCAAGGGTGCCGTGGCACCGGCGGCAATGGTTGCCCGTCGGGTGAAGAATGCTCCTCGACCACTTCTGCAGTGGGCACCTGCGACCTGATCGCGGCACCGACCCCCACGGGCGGCTCCTTGGTCGGTGGCAACATTCAGGGCGGCGGTCAGAACTGCTCCGTAGGTGGCCCAGGCTCTAGCTCGGCCTTGGGCTTGCTGGTCGTGGCTGTCGGCGCCATGCTGGGGCGTCGTCGCCGCAGCTGATTGAGCACGGCGCGCAGTGTGCCGACTCTGTGATAACAAGGGGCACCATGAACCCCATGGTGCGCCTTGTTTCGTTAAATGCACTTTGCACCGAGTTGCCGGCCTACCAAACGGTTGGGGCAGCAGGTTTTGATTTGCGGGCCACACTGCCAGCGCCAGTGGTGATTGCCCCCGGTTGTTTCGAGATGGTGTGTACGGGACTGGCGATTGAAATCCCGCCAGGCTTTGAGGGCCAAGTGAGGCCGCGCTCTGGCCTTGCAGCCAGCCACGGAATCACCGTGCTCAACGCGCCGGGCACGGTCGACTCTGACTACCGCGGCGAAGTGAAGGTATGCCTCGTGAATCATGGGCGCGCGACATTCACCGTCAATCACGGCGATCGCATTGCTCAAATGGTTATCGCGCCGGTGGTGCAAGCGTTGCTTGTATGGGCGCGCTCTCTCGATGAACTCAGCGTGACAGCGCGCGGCGCTGGCGGCTACGGGTCAACGGGCATCTAGGCCGTCAACGCGGCAGTGAAACGGCTTGGGCTGCAGGCTTGGCTGCAAGGGGCGCTGCTTCAGCGCGCTGCAAGACATAGACCCTGAACCGGCGCGCCTGATCGACAATGGGAGCTGCCGGGTGCTCGGCCAACAAGCGCTCCAAGTCCGCGGCAGCCAAAGTGAACTGGCCCATGCGGGCGTGCACCTCTGAAAGAAGCATGTAGGCGTCTGCTTGCTCAGGCGTGATCAATTGCATGAGCGTGGTGCTCTCGGGCGAAACGGGGATGCGTACCGTTGCATAGTGATCGAGTGCATATTGCACCCGCATTTCTGCGGCCTTGGGTCTCTCCTTTTGCTGATAGAACGCGGCAACCGACAGCTCGTGCTTCACTAGGCGGCCCATGAGCTCTACAAGCAGGGTGCGTACGCGAGGCGCGCCATCGCTGTTGCCATAGTCCGTAAGGTACGCGCGTAGCTCGCGGTACGCGTCGAGCACGGGGGCCTGGTCTCGCTCGATGTGCGAAGGCAAAATCGACGATTCCGAAACTTGCTTGTATTCCGCATCCGCGATGCGACTGCGCGCATACGCTACGTCCGCCGAATCGCTGCGGTGGTCATGCACAAAGGCCCGATACTTGCGAATGCCCTCTAAGAACTTCTCCTGCTCGATGTCTGCATCGGCAATGCGCAGCTCTGCGAGCAGTGCGTAGCGAGAGTAGGGGTACTTCTTTTTGACATCCTGAAAGAGTGCCTGCGCCTCAAGCCAGTCGTGATCTTCAAAGTCGACCATGGCCAAGTCGAACGCGCGTTTGGCTTCGTCGGAGTAGCTGGAGGCCGGCTTACGTGCGGCGCCTCCACAGCTGCCGCTCGCCACCGTGGCAGCCACGGATAAAATCAACGCCGCGGCGCGCATCGGGGAGTGCTTGGACAAGGTCAGCATCGGTTGACTACGCGCATAGCCCAAAGGCGCGCGCCTGTGTTAAGGACCCGACTCGCTATGGTCGAGAAAAACCCGATCACCCCCGCGGGCTTGCAGAGGCTCAAGGACGAACTCCACCATTTACGCTCGTCGGAACGGCCGCGTATTGTGCAGATGATCGCCGTGGCGCGCGAGCACGGCGATCTCAAAGAGAACGCCGAGTACCACAGCGCCAAAGAGCGACAGTCGTTCACCGAGGGCCGCATCAATGCGCTCGAGGACAAGATTGCGCGCGCCGAGGTCATCGATCCCACCAAGCTCAGCGGAGATCGCGTCGCGTTTGGCGCTACCATCACGCTCACCAGCGACGGCGGCAAAGAGACGGTGTACCAAATCGTGGGCGCCGACGAGTCAGACATCAGTGCAGGCAAGCTCTCGGTCACCAGTCCGGTAGCTCGCCAACTGATTGGCAAAGAGGCCGGTGACGAGATCACCATCCGAACTCCGGCGGGCGCTCGTGTTTACGAAGTGATCAGTGTGGACTACAAGTAATTTGCACCTTGCCCGAAGCGCACCCTCGGCGGGAGCGCGTGCAGTCTTGTGGCGCGCATGGGGCACCATCGCGGCGGTGTACATGGTGGAGTTTCTGGCGACCGCGCTGCGCCACACCATCGAGTTTGCGTCCAACGGCGAGTATCTCAAATACGCACTTGAAGGCTTCTTTTTGGCAAGTCTGCCTGGCGTGCTCGTTGCAGCGGTCGCATGCGTGCTCTTGTATTCCAAGACCACGCGCTTGCCTCTCGCAGGCTTGCTAGGCGCGGCTCTCGCTTGGTCCGTAAGCGGCGGCAGGCATTTTCACATTTTGCCAATCCGGATAGCATTTTTGCTGCTCCTGAGCGCTGGCGCCATGTTGGCCGTCTTGTTCGCGGCAAAGGTCCCGCGCCGCATGGGTGCGATGGCGTTGGTCCTTATGAGCATGGTCGCGCTCTGGTGCGACATTCATGTGTTGCCAAATTTGTACGTAGGTTTTCACGTGGCATGCGTGTGCCTGCTCGTGGGTGCTGCCGTCTTGCTACGCTGTCCATCGCGCGCGGCTTGGCAGCGTTCCGGACGCCTAGAGTTCGATGTGCTCGTGCTGATCGCAGCGACGCTGCTCAGCGCATCGGGAGCAATCCTTCTGCGCCGCGCGGACAACGTGCGCCGCATCGCTATCGAGCACGGCGTGCTCGCGCGTTATGCTGTTCAAGGCGCCGGGGCATTGGGGTTGTTTGGACACGACGAGGATTCGGCGGCCGAGACCCCGCCCACTACCAGCGCAACGGCTGTAGGAACCCCGCCCGACTGGTCGGGCAAGGACATCCTGCTTTTCACAGT
>JAYWGI010000504.1:0-12196 GCA_043779025.1 Myxococcales bacterium | reverse complement strand
AACTGCGCCCGGTGTAGAGCGCTCTGGTGGCACGACGAACGAGTTTTACGCCGGCGAGGGCCAAGGGGTGCTGACCGCGTTTGCTGCTGGCCTTGCTGCGGTGGGAGGCGGCATTGCTGGATACTACATGCATAATGCACTTTTTGACTCGCACAAAGCTCCAGCTTCGCGTGCCGCATTGTTGCCTTCTGTCTCTATGGAGGGAGCGGGTCTGCGGTGGGTGGGCGCGTTCTAGAGCTCTCAAATGGACAGGCCCCTGCACCACCAGCACGCGCTCAAGCTCTCAGGTGTGATTCTAACTTGTCGAAGGAGCCCGTCCAGCCACCCGTCATGCCGGTGCGCCCTGCAACAAAGGTCGCGAGCTCTTCCGGTGTGCTCTCTCCGTCGGCTTCCCAAGTGACCGTCACGCGGGTTTGCTCGGGCCCCTCGGCTGCAAATTCCACCACAGTGAGCATCGAGGCCGGCCAGGTTGGCGCCATCGGGTGACGCGCAATGCTGCCGTCTGCGTTGCTAAACTCTTGCGTGTAAACCACACGCGTTGGCGGCTGCAGCTCCAAGTACCGCACCGTGCCGTACATCTCTACCTGGCCGCCAAACATCTTGTAAAAGCTGTGACCACCGGGGCGCACCTCGGTGTGTAGAAACTCCATCGTCATGCCCGTCGGCGCGAGCCATTGCGAGAACTGTGCGGGGTTGGTCCACACCTCGAACAAGCGCTCCACGCTGGCGTCGAAGCTGCGGTTGATCACAAATCGCTCCTTGCCGTACCGCGTCTTGTCCAAGTACTCCGCCAGACGATCCCAGGTGGAGTTGCCGTTCGCCGCCTTGATAAAGCCTCGGGTCTCTACTGCAGCTTCGGCCGTGGGGAGCGCCATGCGCATGTGCATCGTGGTCTTGCCATCGGCTTCCGCGAACGTCACATGCACACGAAACAATGTCGGCCGATCATCGTTGCCGCCGTGATCGTAGACCATCTTCGCGTGCTCTTCGACCTCGAGGAACACGGTTTTGTTCTCGTAGTTCACGCCGTCAGGCCCATGCATCGTGTAGCTCCACGAGCCTCCCATTCGCACGTCCTTGTGGTGGCTGGTAATGGTGAAGCCCCGCGGCCCCCACCATTGGGCCACTTGTTCGGGCTCCACCCAGGCAGCCCAGACTCTCTCAACAGGTGCATCATACACGCGCGTGATCACGATCTCGTTCGAGCCATTTGTGGCGTGGTTTGCGGACATGAGCTGTTCCTATGAGCTTGGGGTTTGATGTCTGAGTGGAGGGGGCGCGCGGATTGAGAAAGGCGTCCGGGCGATCGAAGCGATGTTCCCCAACTGCGCGGAGCGATGCGACAGCAATGTCATAGCTGCATGAGCGCTTGGACCGGAAACTCGTGTTTCTTCAATTGGCACCGGATTTGCGCACTGCGGCGGATGAGGCCCCTTCGCACCCTGACTGTGTTCTGCCTATTGGCTGCTTGCCTCAGTGGCAGCCAGCGAGCGCGGGCCGATGGCAGTCAGCCCGCGGCCCAATCCAGTCGGTGCGTCTCGGCCAGCATAGCGGGTGCATTCGTTGGCGCGTTAGTTGGGGAGGGCCTCGGCATTGCCGCGTTGACTATTGCGCGCGGCGGGGCTCCAAAGCTTGACAGAACAGATCTGGCTTGGCCTCTGGTTGGCATTGCAGTTGGTGCGACCACGGGCCCGATGCTCAGTTGTGCCATCTGGACGCCCGAGGCCCACGTTGTGCCTCGTGTCAGCTTCGTGATCGGCGGAGCCATTGTTGGGGCGACCGGAGCAGTGGCGACTACCGTGGCGCTCGCGGGCGAAGAGGACTTCAATGCGACGATTCTTATGGCAATACTCGCTGGCGCTTCCGGAGGCGCGGCCGGTGGTTTCGCTGGATCGTACTTGCATAGTGCACTTTTCCCGAGTGGCGTCGCACCTCGTGCGTTGCGCCCCGGCTATGTGCGCGGTGGCGCCGCGCTAGGACTCGGCGGCACATTTTAAGCAAACCACCCGCGCCTTTGGGAGGCCCTCGCTCAGGAGCAGAGTCTTCTCGATGTTACTTTGCTCACGAGTGAAGTAGCCACCATGTGACTTTACTCATGACTCGTGCGCGGCACTGCGCTCTCAGCCCGGAGGCCAAGCGAGCTTGCGGCCGCCCAGTACATGCACATGCAAATGGGCCACGCTTTGCCCCGCGTCCTCTCCCGTGTTCGACACCAGCCGGTAGCCGCTCCGCTCCAAGCCAAGCTCACGCGCGACGCGGGCCGCGAGCAACATGAGGTCACCCAAAATGGTTGCGTCTTGCACGTTTGCCTCGGCAAAGGCCGCCATGTGCTTGCGCGGAATGACCAGCGCATGCACCGGTGCCGCCGGGTGGATATCGGCGAACGCCACGGCGTGCTCGCTCTCGCCAAGCATCGGTGAGGGGATCTCGCCGCTCACGATTTTGCAAAACACGCAACTGTGCATGGTGCACCTTTCTAGACAGCGCTTCGTAGCGCTTCTTGTCGCTCTCTTGGCTTCACGCTCACTCAGTAAACTTCGGGAGGCTCCTTGGCCGTGAGGATGCGGGCCTTGGGCAAGACCTCACTCGCCAAGCGCTCGCGCACGGCCTCCGCACGCCCGGGGTCACCGCGCTCGGGTACGGCGGCGCCTACAATCAGGCAGCCCCCCTCCCAGGCGGGGAAGCCCACGTACGTGCCCTTGTAGCTGTCCTGCATGCCCAGCACGGCTGTCTCGGCCGCGAGCCTGTGCATCGTGATCATGATGGGCTTGTCGCCAGTGGTTCGTAGCCAGGCGAAATCCACGTCGCGCTCGCGCTTTACGTCTACGTCAAACGTCTCTACCCATGGCCGGGCCCACTCTTCAAACGCCTTCGTGCACGCACCTGGCGCGCGGTTGTCGGCGACCTTGAGCACGTAGCCGCCCACGATGGCGTGGTGCTCCTTGCCGTAGCGAAACCCGAACAAGCTCTTCACCGTCCAAAAGCGAACACGCGTCCAATGCTCTCCATCGGGCAGGTCGAGCGCCACGCTGTCCTGCTTGTCAGTGCGGGTAGAGAGCGGCGCGGTGCGAAGCTGCTCGAGCGCGGCGTAGTGCTCTTGGCCACCGCTTCCGCCCTTGGCAGCTTTGCCGTCGTCTGCGGGCGGTGCCGCCTTGACCACAGCCGGTGCGGGTGGCGGTTTAGCGCCGCAGCCCAAGAGCAAAGCAGACACAACGAGCGCGATGCAGGAGCGTTCAATCATTGCAGTGCCCGAGCCTACTTCGTTCCGGGCGTGGCGCGCGAGCTCTTCTTCACCGGCTTCCTTGTGGCCTTTGAGGCGCCTCCGAGTTCGAGGATGCATGCGTACTCCTCGGGGCTAACGCGGGTAACGGACAAGCGGTTCCTGCGCATCATCTCCATTTGTCCGAGAAGCGAATGCTCTCGAATCACGGCAAGCGTCACAGGCTCGGGCAGCGGCATGACGGAGCCAAACTCCACTACCGACCAATCCTCGTCGGTGCCTGGCTCTTGGTACGCTGTGGCCGTGACGCGCGCGACGCCGACGACTTCTTTGCCCTCATTCGAATGGTAGAAGAGCGCCAAGTCGCCCACGCGCATCGCGCGCAAATTGTTGCGGGCCTCGTAGTTGCGAATGCCGTCCCAGACGGCTGTGCCGTCTTTCTCTAGCTGCGCATACGGATACTTGTAGGGCTCACTCTTGATGAGCCAGTGCGCAATGGCTGGCTTGCCAGCCGTCATGAGGGGAGGGCTCCGAACCTGTCGGTCGCGCGCACCAACTCGTGGATATTCCCTGGTTCAAACGCGCTGTGGCCCGAATCGGGCGTGATGTGGAATGCGGCTTCGGGCCAAGCTTTGTGCAGCGCCCAAGCACTCATCATCGGGCATACCACGTCGTAGCGGCCCTGCACGATGACGCTCGGGATATGGCGAATCTTGTCCACGTTGCTGAGCAGCGCAGTGCGTTCGTCGAAGAAGCCCTTGTGCATGAAGTAGTGGCACTCGATGCGCGCGAACGCGTCGGCGAACGCGTCGGCCCCCATGCGGGCAACCTCCTCCGCGCTTGGGTACAGCACGATGGTGCTGCCCTCCCAGATGCTCCAAGCCTTGGCGGCTTCGCTGCGCACGGCGGCATCCGCGCTGGTGAGTCGCTTGTAATATGCACCCACCATGTCGCCGCGTTCGGCCTCGGGGATGGGCTTCTGGTACGCCTCCCATGCGTCTGGGAAAATGGCGCTGCAGCCCTTCTGGTAGAACCATTCGATCTCTTCGTTGCGAATGAGAAAGATGCCCCGCAGCGTGAGCGAGATGACGCGCTCGGGACGTGTCTGCGCGTAGGCAAGGGCCAAGGTGCTGCCCCAGGAACCGCCAAACACGTGCCAGCGCGCAATGCTCAAATGCTCGCGCAGCTTCTCCATGTCGGCCACGAGGTGCCAGGTCGTATTGTGCTCCAGCGAGGCAAAGGGCAGGCTTTTGCCGCAACCGCGTTGATCGAAGAGCACGACGCGGTACACGGCGGGGTCAAAGAACCGACGCTGCGCGGGGCTGGTGCCGGAGCCCGGACCACCGTGCACAAAAACCACGGGCTTGCCGCTCGGGTTGCCGCTCTCCTCGAAGTAAATCTGGTGGCCGTCGTCGACGTCGAGCATGCCGGTGCGGTAGGGGTCAAGTTCGGGATACAAGGTGCGGCGTTCGATGCTCATGGGGATGGAATCACGTTTTACGCGGCACGCGGCGTGCTGTCACGCGCCACAACCTGTCACCGCACTGCGCGCGAAGTTGCGTAGCCGACTGCGAGCAGGCAGACTCAGGGAATGCGCAGGGTTATTTTGGCGTTCGTGATGGCGACAGGAGCGTGGGCGTGCGCGTCCGAGGTGTTGACACAACCCCCCGCGCAAACGGCCATGGATGCAAGCGTGCAGGATGCATCTCTCGACGCCGAGGTCCCAGCGTTTGATGCGGCGGTGGCCGACGCCGCTCCGCCCATCAAGCCCGATGCTGGGCCACCTCCGTGCGACGATCCAGCCGACTTTGGTGGCCGCGAGGCGGCGCGTGAGTTGCCCGCGATCACCGACAAGACCGATGTGCAGACGCGTCGCGACGTGCTTGATGGGCCTACAGACGTCGATCGCTTCAGCGTCTACAGCGACGATCTCAGCAGCGGACTCTTTCCGTCCCCTTACGCGGAGCTCACCGCGGGGCAAGCGGGGCTGAAAATTTGCACGTACTTCTCATGTACCACCAAAGCGTTTGACTCCGACCCCGACTGCCCCGCGGGCAGCACCGCAAGCACCGACCCCGCAGGCACTGCACTCGGATGTTGTTTCACGAGCAGTTCGGCCGGGCAGAAGGTCAAGATCAAGTACGATTGCGACTCCGCTGACGACGATGTGACACTTGTGATGGATGTCTCCAGCGCTGCGGCGATGTGCACCGCATACAGCTTTCAGTATCGTACGGGCGATTGAGCGCAGGGACTGTGAGTCACCGCTTGCGCGCGGTGTTGCTGAGGCCTAGTCATGGCCACATGAACACTGCCGCACGCACCCAACTCTCCGCTGACAAAATTGCGCCCGAAGCCATGAGCAAGATGGCCTCCTTTCACTCCGATGTGGTGAGCTACGTCGCCGGCGAGGTGGCTTCGCATCGTGTGGTCGTCGTGGGGATGAAGCAGAACCCCGTGGTCAAAAAGGCCCGCAGGGCCCTAGATGAGGCGCATGTGGAATACACTTACATCGAGTACGGCAGCTACATGGGCGAGTGGAAGAAGCGCCTTGCCATCAAACTTTGGAGCGGCTGGGCCACCTTCCCGCAAGTATTTGTAGATGGAACGCTTTTGGGGGGCGCTGCTGAACTTGTCGCGGCCATCGAAGCCGGCAAGCTCAAGGGCTGAATCTACACAAGGTACAAAGCAAGCGCGCTCCGGAGCCTTCGGGCCTCGGAGCGCGCTCGTTTTGTCCGTTTGCCCTCAGCGGTCTTTGAGCACGATGGGTGTGGACGCGGGCTTGTAGCTGTTGTCCAGATCGCCATCGACCACACGGAGGGGGTCGGTCGCGATGGCTTCCCTGAGCAGGTCCTCATAGCTGGGCTGACGCCCGCCGACCACCCCGGCGAGCAGCGCACCGATGGCCAAGCCGCTGTTGTAGGAGGGGGCCTCAAGGCCGTTGGTGATAAGCTCCATGGCGTCCATCCCGGAGGCCGTTCCTGCCGCGGCCTTCTTGAGAGGGAAGTAATCTTTCTCATAGTACGTGAAGGACAGGCAGCTATCGAACCAAAGAATTTGATAGCTGCGCGGGAAGTCTGCAGCCGTAAAGTTGCTGGGTGACATGAGACCTCCGCCCAGCGACGAGTGGCCGTTGTACACAAACACGTCGCTGGTTTTGATGCCGCGCTTGACCGCCGCGGTATCGCCGAAATGCGCTTGGATCTTGATCACAAAGTCTCGTTCGGTCTCGCCTCCAACCTTCACCCGTACGGGCGCCTCGAAGCTCAGCCAGTGTCCCAAAAGCTTGTCGCGGAATGCGCGATCGCCTCGCTTCGATGTAAACAAGGTCAATGACTGATTGGCCCCGGGGAGCAGTGCCGCCGGGGAGCTGCCATCCACTGCTGTGAGGGCGAACGTGTGCGTGGCGCCGACGACGGAGAGTTGATCAAAGTAGTCGTCCCAACCGCTGTCATTGGAGGCCACGCCGCTGTCGTCAATCCGCCCATTCACCAGGCCAATGACCAGCTTGCCAGGCTCGACGCCGCCGCGGAACAGCTTGTCGTACTCCGGGTAGGTTTTGATGTTGCTCTGCACCGTTGGACGCATGCGCACCTTGATCGGCGCAAACACCCGTTTGAGCTCGGCTTCGCTCACTTCCAAGAGTGGGTTCTCGAGCTTGGTACTCGCTGCACGAACCGCCTTCTGTTCGGCCGCAATCATCGTCTGACACGCCGGCTTCGCGGTATCGATCTCGTACCAAAGCGGGTAGCCCGCGGAGTGTGCATCGTTGGCCGTGCACGGTGCGCGCAATTGCGCGTTGACGACCGATTCAGGCTGCGCAAGCACGGCGAGCGGGAACGAAGTACGACGCGAGAAGGCCTTGGGCATCACGGCCTTGTCCGTGTACTTGTAGCGTACACGTAGTATGCGCCGCGTCTTGGCGTGTGTGCCGTCGGCGTAGACGTCTACCTCGTCGCGTTGCCACGAGCTGGTGCTGGTCGTGCGTAGCTCCTTGGTGTTCACCGCGATCTCCGAGTGCAATAAGGAGCCTAACGCAGTGCGTGTCTGGGTGTTGATGCTGGTTTGAATGGTCGCGTCGTTGCTTCCCACCGGAACATACACCACCGACTCGAACTCCAAATTGCGCTCCAGGGCGGTGACACTCTCGAGGTAGTCCTCGTCGCTGCTGCTGCTTGTGTCCGCACATCCACTTGCTGCGAGCGCCGTAACGAGTGGGAGCGCGAGCCATCGAAACCTTGTCATGCCCAATGGTAAGGGGCGTCAGAGCTGCACGCAAATCTGGGGCGGCAAATAGGCCAATACAACGAGAAAAAAAGCATCTCCGACACAAAAAGTCCCCGCGGTGCACGGCACCACGGAGACTTGTGGTCTGGCGCGTGCGACTCCCTAGCTGCTCAGCGTCTCAAGTGTATCGATCGCGTGCACTGGGGCGTTGTTGCCCGCCATCAGAGGCGCCAAGGCGCCCATCACCAAGCGCTGCGATGCCAGCTTGTTCAGGTTGGCGAAGACCGCGTCCTTCACGGATACCGTGAAGTGTCCGCCCGAGCCCGCCGTGATGCGCACCTCGGCCTCAGGAAGCCTGGCCTTGATGGCCGCGTGCATGTCGTCCGCGGTGCTCACGAGGGCTTCTGCACTTCGGCTTGAACGGTGCGAACGGCGTCCCATTCGTTCTCGTACATCTCGAGCTGCGAGCGCACGATTTCCATGTTGCGGTTGTTGCCGCTGTTGTCCTCGGCGCGCGCCAAGTCAGACTGCTGACGCAGTACCTCGCCCAAGCGATCGCAGATCTGGCCCAGCATCTCGAAGGGCACTTCGCGGCGGTTCTTGCCGGCGAAGTTCTTCTGGTAGAGCTCGAAGTCCTCGTTCGCCGAAACGCCCAAGCGGCCCATGATGTCACTGATGCCGGTGCTCTGACGCAATTTGCGGATCTCTGCGAGCTCGGCCTCGTACATCTTCAGGTTGCTCGCCACAATGCTGGCGTTGGTCTCGTTTTGCTCCGAGATATAGCCCGCGGTGGTGAGGCCCGTCATGCCGGCGTGGATGCGCTTGCAGGACTCAACCATGCGCTGCAAGAGCCCAGGGCGACGCGTGTCGCGCGCTTTGCCTGCGAAGTGCGTGGCGTAGTAGGCGAACTGGCCGTTGGCTTGGGCGGCGAAGGCGTTGGCCTTGTCGTCCTGGCTGAGCTCGTCGAAAGTGGTCTGGATGGCCGCAAGCTCGGCTTTGTAGTTCTGGCTGTTGGCCATCACGACATCGATGTCGCGCACGAAGGTGTCGCTGGGCTTTTTGGCCTGCATGGTGCGCATCTTGGATTCGATGACGCGCAAGTCTTCGAGCATTTCTGCAAGCAGGCTGGCGTCTCGCGTGGCGCGGTTTTGGCCAGCAAAATGCCTTTGATAACGGGCAAAGACCAGATTGGCGTTAGACGAGTAGATGGAGAATTCGGCGCCGGCCGTACCCAACTTTTGCGCGTCCAAAATGGCAATGCGCTCACTGCTGTAGCTCACCTTGCGGGCGTCCGCGTCCTCTCGCATTGCGGCGATTTCGGGGTTCGCCTCGGGGATGGCTGACAACTGCGTGAGCACTGCATCAATGCGGCGCAGCAAGATGTCCATACGTGCGACCTCGCGGGTGGCGCGTGGCTGGCCCGCAAAGTGCGTCTCGTAGTCTGTGTTGATGGCCGCGAGCTCCTTGGCGACGGCCTCGGCATTCACGTTGCTCATGAGGGCACGCTCACCTTCCTTGCAAGCTCACCGGACGCCGCCATGTCGATAACGATGTCGCAGCCACCCTGAAATTCGCCGTCGATGTAGAGCTGCGGGATGGTCGGCCAGTCCGAGTATTCTTTGATGCCCTCACGCAATTCGCCATCGGCCAAAACGTTGATGGTCTCGTATTTGGCGCCTGCCTGGTTGAGCAGCTGCACCACGCGCGCAGAAAAACCGCACTGCGGAAACTGCTTGTTGCCCTTCATAAATAAGACGACTTTGTGGGTTTTGACGAGCTCGTCGAGCCTGCCGCGGAGTTCAGTGCTGAGTGCCATTGCGGGCGCCAGAGTGTGCCGGCGCGGCGCGGGCGTCAAGGGTAGGACGCGGGAATTTCGGAGGTAGCCAACACCCACGCGCTGTCACCATCCTCGGCGCCCAAGGCCTGCATCGCGCTTGCACGCAGGTAGGCGGTCGCGCGGTCGCGTACGATGCCTTGCGTGCGAATCATTCGAAAGTAGGGCGCAACAGATGTAACAACGGCCACCATGACGGTGTCGGAATGCATCAGTCCTTCGTGCGCGTGGACGTGCACCGGCTGTGTCTCACGCACATAGCTGACGCTGTCGGTGAGCGCGGTGTAGTGGGGGCCGCCGTCGAACGGGTCGATGCGGTCCGCGTAGCGAAATCCGATGCGGGTCAGCAATTCACGGGCCCGCGCGGCGGCCGGTCCCACTTGGCCAATGGCGGCTTGGGCGTCCTTCGATAGCAGTGAGGCGTGGATAGGAAGCTCAGGGAACAGGCCGCGAATGAACTCCTTGTTCTCCCGCGATAGCTTGTCCGCCTCCTCGTAGCTCATGCCGGTGAACGCCGCGCCCAGGGAGTCCCACAATGCGCTGGAACCATCGGGCTTCAGGGGCGGCATCAGCTCGGCCAAGAGTTCGTCCTGGAACAGAGCGCGATGTGCGCGGATGTACAGAAAGCGCGCAGCCGACAAGCACAACCCCAGTTGCTCAGGGCTCTTGCGGTACTCGGGGAGCAGCGCCAAGCCTCCGAGCTCGGTGGGGCCATCGTAGGAGTAGCCAATCTTGAGCGTGGTGTGCCGCACGTGCCTGTCGATGGTGCTCGAGTAGCGCTCCTCCGGAAGCACATCCAGATAGATGTAAGGTGCACCCCGGCGCCCCAGTTGCGCGAAAATCATGGAGCAACCTACAATGCGCTCGGCGCTGCCGGGCTCGCCGGGGTCTCCGTGATCGCCGTGCTCGACGGCCACAAAAATGTATTCGCTCTCCTTAAAGTTGCTCACCTTGCCGGCAAAGCTCGCGTCGCTGTGGGCCAGTGATCGCTCAAGGCGCTGCAAATTTGCTGGTAGATTCACGCTGTTGAGATGGCGCGCAACCTCGAAGATGGCCGGAGCATCTCCTGCGCGTGCAGCACGTATTTCAAAACGGGAAAAGCTCATGCCCCGCAAGATAGCAGGTGTCCCGCGCGAGTGTGGACGCGCTACGCTCGGGGGAATGCGCGCACTTGCTTTCACGTTCGTTGTGGGTTGCCTCATCGCGGGCTGTAGCCGCAAGCCCAAGCACCCAGAGGTGGCCGTGACGGTACCCGCGTGGCAGAGCTTGGTGTGCGTGGTGGCCGGCCCCGATGCGCACGTGGTCGCGGCCGAGGGGGCAACAGAGCCGGCACGTTTGGTGTTTCGCAATGGCCTCGGGCTCGCCGAGCCTCAGGCGCTGCTCGCGCCGTCCGGCAAGGTGATCACGCTAGGAGATCGCGTGCCTGCACTCGCGGACGCCGCGGCGACGAGCCCCTATGCCTGGACGGATCCGCAGCGTGCGCGCCTTGCCGTTCAAGTTATTGGCGAAGAGCTCGCGCGCGCCGACGCGGCCAAGGCCAAGGAGTACCGCACACGCGCCAAGGAGCTAGACGCGCGGTTGGCGGAGCTCGACGAGCAGTTCAAGAACACGCTTCCGGCAGGAGCTAGGGTCCCCGTGGAAGCGAGGTATTTTGCAGAGCGTTACGGCCTTGGCGTGGATACGGAAAGACACTTGCCTGCCGTGACCATGCCCGTGCAGAGTTGCAACGCTGGCTACTTCACCATGATGTTGGCCGTGGCCGACAGCGCGAAGAAGTAGTCGCAAAAAACGCACCATCACCTTGGGGGAGTGATGGCGCGGAACCGATGCCTGCGCTGTGCACGTATGTGTGGGCTGTGATTCAGAACGGAATGTCGTCGTCGCCTGCGAAGTCTCCGCCGCCGAAGTCGTCGGCCTGAGGCGCGGGCGCGCGCTGGCTGCCCGAGCCGCCGCCGTAACCGCCACCACCGCCTCCTCCAAAGTTCCCGCCACCGCCACCGCCACCTCCGCCGAAGTTACCCCCTCCGCCGCCTCCACCATAGCCGCCGCCCTCACCTGCGCTGGCGCCGCGGGCTCCGCCTGCGAGGATGATGTTGCTTGCTACGATGTCGGTGCGGTAGCGCTTCTCGCCGTTCTTGTCGTCGTAGCTGGAGGTGCGTAGGCCTCCCTCGATGAACAAGCGCGAGCCCTTGGACAAGATCTTGGAGAGCGCTTCGCCGCGCTTGCCCCAGACCGTGACGGAGTGCCATTCGGTGCGCTCTTGGCGCACGCCGGCCTTGTCGGCGTAGCTCTCCGTGGTGGCGAGGCGCAGCTTGAGAATGGCCTGACCGCTTGGCGTCATTTTTAGCTCTGGGTCTGCGCCCAGATTGCCGAGCAACATTACTTTGTTGAGTCCGTCTGCCATGGTGTCTCTCCCTTTCTGTGCACACGAAGTGCATGTTGCAACTAATTATTTGGCGGCGCCAATGGCCACTTTGGAACTGCGTTTCACTTTGACCACTTTGCCTGGGCCCAAGGTAATCGTCTGGTCGTCGGTGCGCTCACCTTGAACCATGCTTGGCACGCCGGTGAGCTTATTCACATAGCGATATGAGGTTTTGGCGTGGCCTTCGACCATCGCTTCGCCGCCGCCCTGCAGCTTGGCTTTGCTCTTGGGCATCACGGCATCGGCGCTCACGGTGAGCGTGCCGGCTGCCCAGCTTTGCGCCGTGAGTTGCGACTTGGTGGGTGCGCCGTTCTCGCTCTGCATAGTGACTTCCCAGGTGCCGCCATCACCGATACTCGCCTCAGGCAACGGGGGAAAGAGTGCGTCGAAGGCCTCGGACGCGAGCTGCAAAACCCCCATGGCGGCTTGCATGGCGCCGGGGTTGTTTTGGGTAGAGGCGGACATCACTGGCTTGAGGTTGTCGAGGCCG
>JAYWGI010000503.1:0-3962 GCA_043779025.1 Myxococcales bacterium | reverse complement strand
CGAGGGCCCATCCGAACCATGACACCGTCCAATCTCCTTCAAGTTCTAAGCGGAACCGCGACGCCTCCTACGTTAGCGCTGCAAGCGGGCGTCGAACTTGCCCCCCAAAGCCTGGGACGCACCGGCATGTGGTTCGTCGACGGCGAGGGCGTGCTTGACGTGCACGGCTACCTGTACTGGGACGGTGAGCAGCTGTTTGTTCAGAGCCATGACCCGCGTCAGCCCATTTTTTCGGGCGGTGTGCCGGTCCCGCTGGACTGGACCCCCGTGGCGTCGCCGGTGGTTCTTCAGCTGGGCCACGTGCAAATTTCCTTCTCGGCGGTGGGTCCAGTGCTCAGCGATGCCCCGACTCAGCTCGGCCAAAGCGCCGGCTATAGCGCCCCAGATTTTCAGGGGCTGCATGCCCACACCGCTGGGGGCAGCCCGCTCGGTGCAACCCCCGTGCTGCTCGGGGCACCGAGCAAAGCCGCCACCATGCCGCCTCCGGGCGGAAAAAATGCAGCAACAAGCTCTCTCCAGAATCCGCGTCAGCGCCTGATGCTGGGCGCCATCGTCGTCATGCTGGGTGGTGCCGGGTGGTTGCTGCTCGGCACCACCAAACCACAGCCTCCCTCCAAAGTGGCCCCTGCCCCGACTGCGGCGCCCACGGCGCCCGTGGTGGTGGTTGCGCCACCTGCGCCTCGCGAGGCCATTCCGCTGGCCCCGGTCGCGCCTTTGGCCAAGGGCGCGGTAGCGCCGCCCTCCGAGCTTCGCGGGGCCATCGATGCACTGCTGGCAGGCCGCGAAACCGAGGCCATACGCATGTTCGAGGCGCTGTCGGTCAAGTATCCAGGGCACCCCGAACTGCAAGCGTCGGTGTTGTTGCTGCGTGGACTGCGACCGACGGCAAAGTAGCGCCTCCGGTACGCTTTCAGCACGGCTTCACACTTCTTTACACACAAATGATTGACCAGCGGGTCAGCTTTGATTAACTGACTCTGAGGTCAATCATGGCACGTCCCGCAGATCCAATGGCGCGCATCGCGCTTCTCACGTCCGCTGAAAAGGTCTTCTCCGAGCTGGGCTTGGAGCGCTCCAAGGTGGAGGACATCGCGCGCGCCGCGGGCCTCTCCAAAGGCGCATTCTACCTGCATTTCGAAAGCAAGGATGCGGCCTTCCGGCAAGTTGTAGAATCGTTTTTGGCGCGCTCGTCCAGCCTGATGGATTGCGACGACACGCCTGGGCAAGGCTGCACAGCCAAGGTGTCGCACAAGGAGCTTCTGACGTTCTGGCTCCAGAAGGACATCGACATATTCGAGTATTTCTGGGCCAATCGCACCCTTGTGCGCATGGTGCGTGCCTGCAGTGGCAGCGTGGTTTATGTGCTGGACGCATTTCACGCCAAGCATGCCGCGCGCGTCGAGCAGCTCATGAAAAGCCTGCAGGATGCAGGCACATTTCGTACCGACTTCGACGCCAAGTTCGGCGCCATCATCATGCTGGGCGGATACCACGAATTGACGACGCTCATCGTCAACGCCGAGACCAAACCCGATCTGCGAACCATCGCACTGGAAGCACAGCGCACCTTCGTTCGCGCGTTTGCGGCGCCGGCCGTCATTCGCGTCGCGCAAACCATCAAAACTGACTCTCCGGTCAACGAGAACTCCGCCCATGCCTACGCAACCTCACGCAACTGAACACGCCATGTCCGACCATTCTCCTTCTTCTTCACCCGCGGGGACCGGTCGCGGCGCCCGTCTTTTTGTCTACGCCGTAGGTGCGCTCATGGTGGGCGTGGGCGCACTGCGCTTTCAGCAATCCTCCTCCAAAGGCAAAGTGCTCGCCGCCGAGCGCGAGGCGGCCAAAGCGCAACTCGGCAAAAAGGCAAGCTTCGGCGTCACGCGCCCGACGGCAGCCATGTGGACCCCGGCGGTAGAACTCACGGGCACGCTCAAGCCATGGAACGAGGCCGACCTGAGCTTCGAGACTCCGGGGCGTCTCGTCAGACTTGGCGCACGCATGGGCGACACCGTAAAAGCGGGCGCGCTGCTGGGCATGCTGGATGCTGCCAGAGCGGGGGCGCAAGTGGGCCAAGCCGAGGCCCAAGTGCAAGCCGGCGCCGCCAGTTTGGCCATGGCTCAAGACAACCTCACCCGCACAGAAAAGTTGTTCGAAGCCAAAGCCGTAAGCGAGGCCGCGATGGAGCAGGCGAGGCAGCAAGTAGCGCTTGCTAAAGCACAGCTGGCAGCTGCAGCCGCAGGCGACAAACTCGCACGCAGCGGACAAGGGATGTCCTCCCTGCGCGCGCCCTTTGCGGGCGTCGTTTCACGCGCGCCCGCAAGCCCTGGCGCCATCATGAACCCCGGCATGCCCGTGTTTCGCGTCGAGGACGTGTCGCATTTTCGCTTGTCGTCGAGCGTGAGTGAGGCCGAACTGGACTTGGTTAAAGTGGGTGCAGAAGTGCGTGTGCTATACAACGATCACGATGTGGCAGGTCGCGTCACGGCCGTCGTGCCCTCACTGGATGCCGCGACGCGACGCGCACCCGTAGAGATCGAGGTGCCCGGCGGCGCACAAACGGCGGCCATTCCGGGCAACGCGTTTGTACGCGCCCGCGCGCTCGGCGGCGCGCCGGTATCCGTGCTTCGCGTGCCTGCTGCGGCGCGCAAAGCGGGCTCGCAAGACCAAGTCTTTGTGGTCGAGAACGGCCATGCCAAGCTTGTACGCGTGGTGCGCGCGGAGGACAGCGACGGCTCCTGGCTCGTACGCGCAGGCCTCTCGCCCAATGCCGAACTCATCGTGTCGCCACCTCCTGAGTTGCAGGACGGCGAGCCCGTTGTCATCAAAAGCGCCGACGCTCCCGTCGTCGAGTCAAAGAAATAAGGGCAACTCATGAGCCTCTCTAGCATTGCGATCAAGCGGCCCATCTTTGCCGCCATGTTCAACCTGTTCTTGATGGTGCTTGGCGGCATGGGCCTGTCACGCATCGGAACAGATTTGTTCCCCGACGTGTCCTTCCCTATCGTGGTGGTGAACACGGTATACCGCGGCGCAAGCCCGGGCGAGATTGAGCAGTTGGTGACCAAGCCTATCGAGGATCAAGTGGTCTCGATCAACGGCCTGGACACGATGCAGACCCAGTCGAGAGAGAGCCTTTCGACCGTCATTTTGCTGTTCAAACTGGACGTGGACGTGAAGCAAGCGGCGCTCGAGGTTCGGGAGCGTGTGGCCCTCGTAAGGCCGCGCTTGCCTGACGATGTGGACGATCCGGCCGTAAGCCGTTTGGACATCGGCGCAGCACCAGTTGCAACCTACACGCTTTCGGCCGTCGGTCGCTCGCTCGCGGAGACGCAGAAGTTCGCCAAGGACACCATCAAGCCTGCGCTCGAGCAGGTCGAGGGTGTGGCCACAGTGAACGTACGTGGCGGCGCCGAGCGCGAGATTCACGTCGAGCTGGACTTGGCCAAAGTCGAGGCCCTGCACCTCACGCCTGCGGGTGTGGTGCAGCAGCTCAAGCTGCAGAACATGAACGTGCCGGCCGGGCACTTTGACGAGGCAAAAAAAGAGCTCAGCGTGCGCACACTGGGCGAGTTCACGAGCGTGGCCGACATCCGCAAAGCCATCGTGGCTACGCGCGCCGACGGCTCGAGCGTACGTCTCGCCGATGTGGCCACCGTCGAGGACGACTTCGAAGAGCTCCGCACCAAGGTGCGCGTGAACGGAACGCCCGCGGTGGTGTTCGAGATCGTGAAGCAATCTGGCACCAACACCATCGCCGTGGCCGATGCCGCGTTTGCAAAGTTGGACATCGTGAAGGCCGCGCTGCCCGAGGGGTACAGCACGCAGCTCGTTATCGATCAGAGCAAATTCATTCGTGAAAATGCGCACGAGGTGGAGATCTCTATCGTGTTCGGCGGCATCATGGCCATCTTGGTCATCTTGGTGTTCATGCTCGATTTGCGCTCCACGCTCATCAGCGC
>JAYWGI010000502.1:0-12383 GCA_043779025.1 Myxococcales bacterium | reverse complement strand
TTAGCCGCCAAGCTGGGCGCCCCGGTGAGTGATGAGTAGCACCACCGGCAAAGACAGCTGACCCGGTAGGCATCGAACCTACACCCTCCGGATTTGGAGGCCGGCGCTATGCCAATTTAGCTACAGACCAAAACGCGAGTACCAGGAGCAAGACTCGAACTTGCGGCCTCCGCCTTATCAGAGCGGCTATCTAACCAACTGATATACCCTGGTGAAAGTCCGGGCCGGATTGGGGAGGGCGCCCGGATTCCCTGGCGTTAACAAGACGCCTCATTTGCAGACCCACCGTTCAGCCTCGCGAACCCGCAACGCCTACCGGCCACACCAGAATAGTGACCATGGTCACATGTTGCAAGCGCTAAGCCGCTATGTCGGGAGGTGGCGCCCCAGTGTATTTCGCGACGAGCTCAAGGAAAGCCTCGCGTGGAAAGCTCGGTCCTGGGTCCCAGTGGCCTTTGCCGCCGTTGAAGGCCGCCGTCACATCGACGTGGCCAGCGATACCCGCGCGTCCGGCCTTGAGCTGCTCCGGCGTCAACCACACTACGGGGATGTCATGCCGCAAACAGATGTCCGCCACGAGCCGCGCCGCGTTGTCGAGCACGGCCACGCTGTAGGCGTCGGCCCACTGCGCGGCGGTCTGCTCAGCCTTGCCGGCAAGCTCGATGCCGATAGCCCAGGGGTTGGCCTGCGACGCGTGCCAGGCCACGTTGCGCTCCAGCACGCATTGCACCACGCTGTCATTGTCGACGCAGAAGTGCGCGCTGACCTTCGCGCGCGGGTCCATGAACCAGTTCGCCACGCCCTCGGCAGCGCTTGCCGTCTCCTGGCACTGCGCCGTGTGGATGATAATGGCACGGACCGTGCGCGGAGCCTTCGGCGTGTTGTAAAACAGCGACGGCTTCCAGCTGGCTTTGGGATAGTCGACCATGGCAAGGCTCCTGATTTGCGATTCGGAAATGCGAAAAGCCCGCCCCCGCGTGATGCGAGAGCGGGCGATGTGGTTGGTGACGGCGACTGCCTACCTCTGAGCGGCTCTCCACTGAGCGAGCCGGGAAGGCTCAATCATGTGGCTGCCTCCGCACGTGCGGCACAGCTTGCAAGCTGGGCAGTCCACCATGGTCTCAGCTTCCGTGAACTCGGCAGCGTCGAGCCACACAGCTGCAACCTTTGGCAGGGCTTTGGGCAGGATGGGCGCTGCGCGAAACGATGACCTGCGCGGTGGTAACTCGCTCAGCCGCGAAGTGAGGCCAGGGCCCCAACCAGCAAGAAGAGTCCCCACGCCGATAGAGTCGCAATGCCCATCGCTACCGTGGTCCAGTCGAATTCGCTCATCCGACTTTGGCAGCATCCGTACCGTCGGAGCTTCCTCCGAACTTGAGGCGCTCGGCTTCGGCTGCAAAGCTCTCGGCAAGGCCCATGAGTGCAGCGCGCTGGCCGCTTGAATCAGCAGCGTTGAGAAGTTCAACAAGACCAGACAGGCCGTCGCCAACAATCGGTGGAACATATCCGGCTACCCCTGTGCTTAGTACCCCGCTGCTTGCGCGCAGCAGGGCGGTGATGATTCCTTTGGCGTCGGGCTCGCCGCCCATCACGAGGCCCACAAGTGGACCCGCGACGCCCTGTACGATCTTCTCGAAGTCGCTCATGACTTGCCTCCGTCAACTGCCCCAGCGTCAGGCGCCAAACGCACCGAACGGCCATAGAGCTTCATGACGCGTTCCCGACATGCCCGCGATTCCTCGCGCGTGTCCGAGAGCTCGACGCAGGCCAGCAACTGCGCTCCGTAAATTCCCGCGTCCACTCGCTGGTCTTTGACAGCGGATGCGCACGACAAGGAAACCAGCAGCACGAGCGCTGTACATGCGGCCCTCATGACGTCGCCCCGCTGGCGTCGACGTTCACGATTTGGATGGGTGCATCTGGGTCGGGCGTGACTACTGCGCCAAGCCCCGGAGGCCGTCCGCCTGGTGACTGCGTGAACCATGCGATGAGCATTCCGCACGCCCCCACAAGGGCAGTGCCCGAGCCGTCAAGGCCCTTGAGGTAGGCCACAAGCAGGGCTGCAAACGCGGCCGCGACAACGGCAAAGTCTTTCACGTCAGGCTTCATGTGAGCTCCTTCGATTGTGCAAAAGTTGTGCAAGACCCGTGCAAGCTGCACGTGGTCTCAGTGGTGTAGGAACTGCCCGACGATCACGCCGGCGAATGCTGCGAAGCCCGCAAGGCTCGCGCACAGCATGGCCATTCGCCACATGCGCGGTGCGTCTACGGCGTAGTCCTGAAGGCGGGCAACGCGCTTCTCAAGGTCGTCCTGGCGTGCGCGAATCAGCATGACCTCGCCGGACACGTTGCGGACGATGGTGCCCTGCAGCTCGATGGCGCGTGCCATGTCGGCCTGCAAACGGTCGAGGCGGGCGAGTATCTCCGAAACGTCCGTGGTGCTCACTTCGCACCCTGCGCGGCGTTGAATACCTGAACAGCGACGGTGCCCAGCGTGGTGAGTAGCGCCGTGGTGATGGCAACCCAGCGGCCCACGTCGCGCGCCTTGCGTTCCGACTCGTGACGTTGGCGTTCGGCCTCTTCGCTCATGAGCTTGCGCCGCTCGGCTTCGACCTCGTCACGAGCCTGGCGACGCATGCGCTCAATGCGCGAATCGTCGAGCAGGGATTCGATGCGCGCAATGCGCGTCCCGAGGTCGACAAGCTCAGGCACGCTGGCGCGGATGTCCTGCGAGCTAGGGCGAAGCACTGGCGCGACGCTGGCCGCGGGGATGTCTACGCGCGTCGGGCTCTCGGGCCCCGTGACGGCACGCGTGGGTACACTCGCCATAAGTGCGGCGAGCTGGTCATCCTTCGTTATGGCCATTTCTACTTTTCAGGCAGCGCGCGCGTGATGAGCGCAATCGACTCGTTGCTCTTGCGGTCGGTCTCTTCGGCTTCAGACTTGAGTTCGTTCGCGTACGCGAGCAGCGCCTCGGAGAACGAAGGATACCAGGCGCGCGGCTCGTCGCCTGCAGTGTGCACGGTGTGCTCCATCGCGTCGCCAGCTAGGCGGTAGTCGGTCCACACGTTGGGGTCTATGGTGTAGACCGCAACGAACAGGCGCATGGTTTCTTCGCGCGTCATCGCTCCCACCACCCGAGCTCGCACTCGACAGTGAGCGCCACCGTAGATGACGGCATCCAAAGGTGCACGACCATGGTGCCGCCTGGCCCGATGACCACCGGACCGCAATCGGCCTGAGATACGCCGTTGCTTCCGAAGTTGATCATGTAGTTGTCACCCGCAGCAGGAACGGCGCTCTTGAGCCGAACACGCGACACGCGGGCCACGTTTGCGGTCTCTACCGCAGAAACAACTGCACCAATGAATGACGATGCGACCGAGGTGTTCGCGGTGTACAGACTGTGAACGTTCCTACCTGCGAGCGATGTGCCTCCGGACGCGTACCGGTTGGTGTTGTCAATGGCGACAAGCGCATCTACCGAGGTGCCGCCTGTGCCTCCCGAGAGCACCAGGAGCTTGATATAGTCCGGATAGATGTTCACGGCCTGCGCGCCCGTCACTGAGCTTGTGTTCCGCACCGTAAGGATACCCGCGGTGGCAGAGAACGCCGTGGTGACAGCGCTTGCAATGCCGGTACCTGGCGTCGGGTTGACGCTGCGGAAGTACGTCCCTTCCATCGCAGGTCCGCAAAAGCCTGTGCCCACCGGCATCACGTAGAGGTCGCGGCGTGGAGATGTGCGGATCGTGGAGCCCGACGCGTCCGAGACGCCAGTGGGAAGGGTTGACTGTGCTGTTCCTGCGACTCGTGCCATGTGGTTGCTTTCTACATAACCGTGTAAATTACATTTATAACTTCGCCGCTAGGATCGTCATCAGACTCCCCGCCGAAGTCGATAGAAAATATGCTCATGCTCACCGAGCCGGCGACCGGTGCAGACGGGACGCAGTCGTAGACAAACCCCTGCGAGTCGGGGCTGTCGATGTCGTACTGTGTGACGGCGGACGCGATGACTTTGGACGTTGCTGTGATGGTTGAATCCGTGATGACAATCGTCTTCTCTGTCTCGTCCATCGTCACGACCACCGAGCCTGAAACGCCGGACGCGCCGCTCACCGTGTCACCCGCGGGCAGCTCTTGAAGCTCGCCTGCTACACTGACGAGCGGCTTGCGAACGGCCATTGATTAGGCCAAGAGCACAGAGGGCAAGCTCTGGAAGTTGAGCACTGTCGCGGATGTTGCAAACCCAACTTGCTGGACAATTTGGCCAGAGGCACTGGGAGCCGTAGCAACGCTTCGACCTGCAGTGGTTGCGCTCAAATACTGCTTGCCCGGCGTCAGGGCGGTTACCTGCGTATCGCTTCCCTCGAAGAAGACGGTTGCAGAAGCAGAGCTTGCAAAAGCCGCAAGGACGTACCCGTGCGCCTCTTTGCCCGACGTGGACGCATCAGCCTTGCGCACGTTGAATGCACCGGCATTGTTCCATACGTTCACGAGGTCGCCCGCGGTGAGTGCTTCGGACGCCACAATCAAAGCCGTGTCGGCCGCAATGCCGACAGGCATCATCGTTGAGCTAAGGCGCCCGGTGGCGTCAAGTGCGACGATCTTGTCAGCGTCGCCGGCTCCAGCGCTTGCGGCGGTTCCGAGAACTTCGGTGGTTTGGCCTGAGATGTTCGCGAGGTATTTATTGGCGGGCATTGGTTGAGCTCCAGTTTATCGATGGGTCAGAGGGTTACTGGGGTGCGCAGGTCAACCCATAGTGTTGTCGCGTCGATTGCTTTGCCGACGACTTGAGAGAATGCGCGAGACGCGCTGTAGGCCTGCGTGAGCTGGCCAGGCGTGTCGCCCAGGAACACGTCGCCGCCCGGGGTCCAGGACCATGACGGCTCGGAGATGATTCCTGATGTGATGATTGTGACGGCAGCTCCGGAGGATGCAGCCCCAGTGGATACGCCGATGCACGCGTTCCGGTCGGCAATCGAAGTCGCGTCGACGAGGTCGGCAATCGTAGGCGTCAGCAGTCGAACAGCCTTGTGCCCTCCAATGGCGCGAGGACCCGCGAGCAACGTTAGTGCCGTGGCAGTGCCGGAAGGCCCCTGGGCGCCCTGCGCACCTTGAGGTCCCTGAACACCTTGAGGTCCCTGCCCACCTTGAGGACCCACCTGGCCAATCTGAATTGTGAGCTCGGGCTCAGGCGCGAACTCAAAGATCAACGTCATGGTTTGGGAAGCTCGGTCACCGTCATCACGCAGAAGGCTTGCGTCGTCGCCGCGCCGGTTCCTGTAAGCTGCACGGACACGGTCGTGCCAGACCATGCGAAGCTGACGGCGGACAGCGGTATTGCTGGCCTAGGCGAAGACACGACACCGCCGACCGAGGTCGTTGTGCCGCCCGCGATACTGCGCAGCTCGCTAAGGTCGTGAACCTCGGAGACTCCTACGGAGTCGCAGCACGTTACAACGGCTTGCACCAGGATGGCGCCCGCTCCATTCGCGAAGGTGTGCGCATCGAGCGATGCTGTTCCTGCTCCCGCGACCGTGGCGCCGGCGTGGCGCTTCGTGCTCGTGCCCGCGAACGCGGGGTTCGGGCCGCCGTCGGCCGGGAAGGAGCGCACTTCGCGACGAGCCTGGTTGAGTACAGCGCCTGTCGACTGCTTGCCTCGGATGCGCTCAATTCTCGGGAGGAACGTAAATCCCGAGATGTCGTTAAACATCGCGACGTCTTTGTCCGTAAACGCCACGAAATCCGCTTGTGTGGTATTTGCGCCGACGGTGGCGTGCGTGGCTGTCTTGAAGCCGTACCCAGCGTAGTCGCCCTGGTCGACGAAGAAGAAGTCGCCGTTGAGCACCATGCCTGCGGGCCAGTCGGGAGCGCGCTCCCATGCGCCTGAACGGGCGAGCCATATGCCGAGATTCAGCGGGTCGTTGTTGGCGAGAACAGCAACACGCGCGCCGTCGTAAAGGGTAACGCCTTGGCCCAAAGCGCCGCCGCCGTTGGCAAGGCCAGAAAGTGGAAGCTGGTAGCCGCCGTCAGCGAGCAACACCTCGTTGTGAACGGGTCGCTTGTCAGAGCTGATGTCTAGCCAGGTGTTTGGGATTGTGCCGGCGGCCGACCCGTACTGCCCATTGGTGTCACACACCTGCTCTTTGCGACCGTACTTGGTACCGAACTTCACGTAGACCAAGTCGCCAGACTCAATGGTCTGCATGTCTTGCGTGCGCGCCCAGGGGCCCGTGGTGTCGACGTCGTAGAGACCGTTCTCAAGTGGGTCTGCCTGCTCGGCAACGAGCGCACGGCTGCCGTACGCAGCTGCGTACCCATCGGTCATCGACGTGGACGGTGCGCCAGAAAGGGCAATCGGTCCGGTGGTGCGGAACTCGGCAGGCACCTTGATTTTTGACTTTACCACCGCCTGAATGGTGGACGGGTCAAGCCGGTGCGAGTGGTCGCCGCGAGCGTACTCCGCGACGAATCCTGCATACGAGTTGGCCCCGGTTACTTCCGAGGGAGGATAGATGTAAGGCGCAATCGACGCGCCACCTGATGGTCCAGCGGGGCCAGCAGGACCAGCGGCTCCAGCGAGGCCCTGTGGTCCCTGGGCGCCAGCGGCCCCTGGCGTACCAGCAGGTCCGGCGGGTCCCTGAGGGCCCGGCACGACAACTGCAATGCGGCCGGATATTTGAATGTCGAGGCCTGCGCCCTCATCTGCGTCTAGGCGGAATCCGGTGCTCATCTTGTTATGTCCTCGACCACGTCAACGGTGAATGTCTTGGTGCTGAGCACGCCCGCGCCAATGGTGATTTGGATGTCCGCGAGGTGCATCCCTATTGGCCACAGGGCGGTCTCCGTGGCGGTCGCTGAGATGGTGAACTTGCCAACGTCAACCAACGACTCGACGACGGTGAGCTCTTGGACAAGCTCCACTCCGCTCTGACCTCGGCCGCGTCGAATCTGACAGCGCACCGTCGCTGCACTCAGGTCGTATGGTGCGACGCCCGAATACACATTCACGGCACGAACGAACGTGTCTCCGCGCTTGTGGCGAAGCGTCAGCATTCAGCCGGCTCCCTGGTCGGTGATGTCAATCCAAACATCGAGCCGGAAGAGCACGGGGATCGCCGACCCGCTTACGTACCAAGAGGCGCCGCTCAGCGCTGGGGGCAGTACGTGGATCAGATACTCCGCAGATCCGCTGACGTTGAACGCGGCGGTGCCGCCGGTGCCCAGCATGTTTGCTGACGCTGTTCCGCTCGCCATATTTATCAGCCCAGGATTGAGGTTGTGAAAAGCACGAACACCGTCGTTGTCCACAAAGAATGGTGTAACCGCATTGTTTCCAACGGCTCCGCAGTTGCCGGTCCACTTCAGCAATGCCCCCGCAGGGTCAAACGCCATGCCGCCGGTGTACGTGCTCAGTGGCGCTGCGCTTACCGATGAAATCCGCGGCATCTCAAAAACACGAACAAGGAGCGGCCGTGTGATCGCTCCGGTGTTTGGGGCGGCCCCGGTGGTGTTTGGGCGGTACACGAGTGAGGCACCAGCAAAAGAACCTCTCGGTAGCCGGACACGAAAGACGTAGCCCCTCGACTGCGCACCTGAGGTTGTGGCCTCGATACCAATCAACGCATTCGCCTGAGCACCGGACAGATTGTCGCGGTAAACATAGTCAGTTGCGTTCACTGCCGGACCGCCCCCGCCGCCTGGGTCAAAAGCGTTTTGGTGAAGCGTTATCGGTATCGGAACATACACCCGCTGTGCCGTTCGGAAACGTTGGCCAGGTATCAGTGTCGCGGATGTGTTGAGCCAGCGACCACCGCCAGAGCTTGGAACAACGCACACGTTGGCGGCTGCCGCGTCTGTAGCCGTTGGGTCGTACACCCAGATTGATTTGTTCGTGGTGTCGACCGCCACGAAGGCCTCAATGCCGGATAGGGGCGTCGGTGCAGGGCCGGCCATACTTACGAGCGACAGGCCTTGAACCTTCTTGACGCCTGTCACTTCCAAAATCTGGCGCATGTATTCGTCACTGTTGGCGAGCGGCTGAATGGTCTGCGTGATGAGCGAGGCGCCGCTGACGGTGTCGCCGGACGCAGGCCCTTGCACAGTGCTGTAGGCAGCGCTGCGTGTGATTGTTGCTGGCATGGTTGCTCGCGCTTAGGTGGTGAACGTCCAGGGCACAGTCGAGCTGGCGCCTGAGGAAAACTTGAAGCTCGCAATGGCGACGTGTGCGGGCTTCCACTTGTTGAGCACGTTGGTCACCTGCTTGACCTCGTCGGGCGTGGCGAGGGAGTCCCACACCATGTCACCATCCCAAGTGCCGCCATCATCCCAGGTGCGTGTGCCGAAGCCCCATGGGGGGCTGGCGTCGATGGACACCCATGCGCGCGCCCACTGGGCCGTGTCCTTGTCGTGGACTTCCCAGCCGGGTTGCGGCGTGGTCGTGTAGCCACTTGCTGGGACCACAACACGCGTCACGCCAAGGCCGGTTTGAAACGGCCATATGCCCGTGACTGCGACCTTCACAGCGTCAATTTGAAACAAGTGCGCGACCTGGCTTTGCAAGCTGTCCGCGGTGCCTGCAGTCGTCCAGTGCTCCCACACGCGCAAAAGCCACGCGCGGTAGTTGTCATCGCTCTCCGAGAGGCCGCGCTCAAGGTTGCGCTCAAAGCCGTTGTAAGCCAGCGCGTCGCTTGAGCAGTAGTCGGGCAGTCTTAGCTCTGCGCCGCTCGACGCATACTCCGTGACCACATCTTTGAGCCTGCCCATGACACGAAGAAGGGCCGCGCCGTAGGTTCCCTGAAGCCAGGGCGGCGCAATCCGGTACTGGTACGACTCAAAACCCGTTGCCTGCTCAAGAGGCAGGACGCGGGTAAAGAGCGGCGTCATGCTAGGCCGCGACCCAGGTGAGGCCCGATAGGTCGAAGTTCACCACCTGCGCCGGCGTCAGCGCCACGTCGACAACGGGCGACGACATGGTGAAGTTGATGACACCGAGCGCGTCCATCACGCGCTGAATGATTTCGGCGCGATACACGATAGCCCCCATGTCGAGCTCGTCCGTCAGCTTGGCGAAGTTGGCCGCGGCCTCGGACTGCGCATTGGCGAGGAATGCGCTCTGCACGAATACCGTGCCGGCCACACTCACCGTCACAAGGCTCGCGGAAAGCAAGACGACTGCCGCCGTCAGAGGCCTGCGGGTATCGATGTACGCGCGCACGTCCGCGATGGTTGCAGCTGACACGCCGCCCGATGCACCAGCCAAGACGATTTGCACGATGCCTGTGGCTGGCGTGCTTTCCTTTACCGTCACTTTCGTGACCTGCTCAGAGGCCTTCTTGGCCCAGTAGATGTACGCGTCGCGGGTTGCGCCGCTTGACTGCACGCCCCACTTGCTGACGCAGCGCGTGCGCAACGAATCGTCCGACTCGACGTCTCGACCCGCACGGGTGATCCAAGTGTTCGACGTGGTGAGCGCGCTCAGATAGGACACGCCAGACGCGGGGCCTGCCGATATCAGTGTCGCAATCACAACATCCCCACTGCTGAGGGTGCCCGAGAATGCGAACGTCACACCGTTGATGACGATGAGACCCGTTGCTGGCAGGGCGGTTGTCGGACCGAAGGTGCCGCCGCCGTTGACGCTGAGTTGGTAGGTCGCAGAACCGCTCGACACAGCGGCGCCCGCAACCACTTCAAGGTAGACGCTGGCGTTGCCGGTCGCGATGCCCGTGGTTGCGAGTGCTCCAGGAGCCGCAACGGCCGGATTGCTGACGGTGATGCCGGGATAGCCTGCAGAGCCGACGACATTGATGGTCGTGTTTGCCACGTTGTAGGCCGCGCCAATGGCTTCGGCGCGAACAGGGATAGCAGCGGAGCCGCCTAGCGGAACCGTGATGGTAGCCGTGTTGTTGTAGCGCAGGCCCGAGGCCCCGACGCTCACCCACAGAGACGACAGCGCGACGGTGTGCGGACCCGTGCTGGCGGCGTCCGTGACCACCACATAGCCCTCGGTACTTGCGCCTAGGTAGCGGTCCTCTTGAAAGAACTGCGTTGCTAGTTGGTCCAGCCAGTCATCGGCGGCCGTTTGGAGCAGACTACTTTGAGCGATGTACGCCACCTGCGCGCGCAAATCGGCGATGGCCTTGGCGTCGACTTGCACCAGCGTTCGCCCAACGCTTCCCGACTGCCACGACGTGACAGGGTAGCCGTAGAACTGAAGGCCTGAAATCAGCGTGGCGAGCGTGGCGGCTTCCGTTGGAGGCGACGTCAGCTCGGAGAACGAGATGATGCGACTCACGCGGCGCTCGTAGTCAGGAGGTCAACGCTCACACTTGATATGCCGAGAGTGAACGCGAATGCGCCAAACTGACTTTCGACCTCGATACCAAGCCGCGCATCGGTTGCATTGGTGCTCAGAAAGCAGCGTGCAGACACCACACGCTCCTCTTTCTCGCACTCGCCCTCGACGCCGTTTTGAAGCGCGACCAGTTCGCCTTGCCCCAGTGAGGCGTTTAGGAAGCGTCGGACGTCGAAGCCGTAGTTGCTGTCATAGAACAATGCGCCGCGGGGCGTCGTGAGCCGACGGACAAGCGCCTCAAGAACGCCGCGCTGCCCGCTCACGAGCGACAGCGATGGGTCGACGTCCGACGTGCAAGCGATGTCGGTGCCGTAGTCAATTGCCATGGCGCTCCTAGGTGATCACAACGGTGCCCGTGACTGGGCCACCGGTAGGCGGCGCGACCAAGACGGGCACAAGGGTTGTTTGCGTGGTGAGCGTGGTCACGAGCCAGTCCGCGAAGGTGTCGCAGAAGGACGTGAGCGCTGGGTTGTCTGTGGCCCCGCAGTCGGCCGCGAGCATCGCAACCCGGAGCTGGGTGCCGATGACGGACGCAACGAGGGCCACTAGGCCGCCGCTTTTCTGTGCACCATCATGTGATGTTTGTGGCAAAGCCAAACCACCACGAGCCACTGGTCCGGCTCGTAGCTAATGTGATGTCCATGCACTCTGCCTGAGCATTCTTTGGAGGAACGAACGCAGATGCTTCGCTTGAGGACACCTGACGATACGGCGACCGCGAACGCGCTTCGTGCTCGCGCCTTTTGCAGTCCTGTAGGCGTTGCCCGTTTTACCGCTGCGCGTTCGCGAGACACTCCAAACGCAATAATTAGAGCCTCATACCTTTGAGAACGAGCGAGGTTAACTGCTCGTTGGTTCGCAGAGTTAGCCCTGAAAACGGCTCGTCCTGCCTCAGTGTGGTTGTATACCAGTGCCCTGGCTTTGGCGCGCGCCTTGCCTTCGTCTGTAGAGCGAAGCCTTGCCGCAGACGTATTGTGGCAGATTTTGCAGTGTGACTTCACCCCACACTTTGTCGAGTTGCGTACGGGAAACTCTTCAAGTGAACGGCGAAATCCACACCTCGTGCATTCCTTGAGACCAGCAACAATATCGTCGCGACGCCGGCGCGCTTTGCTTGTCATCTGCGTTTCCGCATACTTGGCGGCGCGGCATTCATGACAGTCTGGCTTCCGACCTGAGGCCGCCTTTGCCGACTTTGGAAATGCGTCAAGAGGCTTCCGCTCCCCGCACTTACTGCAGGCCTTGTTCCCGTCCGAAACGTCTATTGCTCGCATCTTAACCAACTAGCACTTTCGTAGATCCAGAGACGATCTTCCCGGCGAACGGCCCGCAGATTGCGTCATCTCCCATTCTAGCCGCACCCTGGACGCCGCCTGCGATGGTTACGCTTTGCGCGTCCACCGTTGCGGTTGTTGCGGTTATCTCAACGGTCGGCGCATCGACCGTTACCTTGACGCTTGCGGTGATGACCAACTCCTTCAGCCCCTGGGCGCCCCACAGTGCGGCGTAAGGCTTGTCTGGCCTGTAGCCATCGAAGCCCATCAAAACCTCTGCTCCAGGCGCCACCTTGACGGCTAGGCCAGGCACGCCAATGCGAATAGGAACGCCCGTCATCGCGGGCACACGGTCGTCCTGCGGCTTCAGGTCAAGCGAGCCGTCACTGCGTTGAGCCTGGACCGTGCAGGCGTACAACGCGCAGTAGTCGACACGGCGCATGACCTTCCGCACCAGGCTTTCGAGCGAGGCGAAGACGGGTGAGGACATGGGTTAGCGGTAGTAAACGGCGGCACGCAGAGACCCGTTGAGGTCGTAGACAACGGAGGCAATGGTCTTGCCATCGAAGGTTTGGGCGGGCTCGAATTCGGGGTAGTCGAGCGCGTACATCTCGGAGTTGCTCGACTCGTCGCGCGACAGGAAATAGGCGCTGCTCGTGTGCGCTGCAGCGGGCAGCTCTCCAACGAATACGGCGCCGGCGTTGGTGATGCGCCACGGCTCTCCAGTGGACGCACTAAGCACGGTCAGGG
>JAYWGI010000501.1:0-3967 GCA_043779025.1 Myxococcales bacterium | reverse complement strand
TGGCCCATGTACGGATTCGCGCTTCGTTAGGGCCTTCGATCATGACGCGTAGCTTGGGTTCGGTGCCGCTCCAGCGCACAAGGACGCGGCCCTCGTTGCCCAGCGCGGCCTCGACCTTTCGGGTCGCGGCCGCGAGCGCGGGCATGTCCCCCAGATTGCGGCGCGCGGGGAGTTTGACGTTTTCCAGCACCTGCGGAACACGGCTCATGGCGGTGCGTGCGAGCTCCGAGAGTGGCAGACCGGTGCGGGTCATGATGGCCAAGATTTGCAGGGCGGCAATGACACCATCGCCCGTAGAGGCGTGATCCAAAAAGACCAGATGCCCGCTTTGCTCGCCGCCCAAGTTGTAGCCGCCTTTTCGCATGGCTTCGACTACATAGCGATCACCTACGTCGGTGCGCACAAGCTTGCAGCCCATGTCGGTGATGGCGCGCTGCAGGCCCAAATTGCTCATCACCGTGGCGACGAGCGTGCGCTTCTTGAGCTCTTTCGCATCCCGCATTTTCCGGGCGCAAATGGCCATCACCGCGTCACCGTCGACGACTTGTCCCTTCTCGTCGATCACGACCAAGCGATCGGCGTCGCCATCGAGTGCGATGCCTAGGTGCGCGCCTCTGCGCACGACTTCGGTTCGTACGTGCTCGGGGTGCAGCGCGCCTACGTTGTCGTTGATGTTGATGCCGTTGGGCTTGACGCCCACCGAGTAGACGCGCGCTCCTAGCTCGGAGAACACCAGCGGCGCCACCTTGTACGCTGCGCCATGTGCGGCATCCACCACGACCCGGAAGCCTTCGAGTGTAAGCTCCTTGGGAAACGTGTTCTTGGCAAAAGCAACGTAGCGACCGCGCGCATCTTCGAGCATTTGCGTGCGGCCGATGCCCGCGCCTGTAGGCAAAGGACCTAGGTCGCGCTCTACTTGCATGAGTTGTTCAAGCTCAGATTCTAGTGCGTCCGGAAGCTTGAACCCGTCGGAGCCAAAGATCTTGATGCCGTTGTCGTCGAAGGGGTTGTGGCTGGCGCTGATGACAATCCCGGCGTCCGCGCGCATGCTGGTCGTAAGGTGAGCCACGGCAGGCGTAGGAATCGGCCCGCACAGCATCACGCGGCCGCCCATCGAGCAAACACCCGAGGCGATGGAGGATTCGAGCATGTAGCCCGAAAGGCGCGTGTCCTTGCCGATGATGATGCGAGGAGCGTGCTTTTTCCCTCGTCCGGCGACGTGCGTGATGGCGCGCCCGAGTTTGAGGGCGAGCTCGGGGGTCATGGCGCCAGCGTTGGCGAGGCCGCGAATTCCGTCGGTGCCGAAGAGTTTGCGATCGGGTGCGGGCATTGGGGTCTTGCCGTCCGATCAGTCACGGAAATTATTGAACTGCAGCTCTACGTCGAAGTCGCCGTTCTTGAGAAACTGGATGCAAGTTTGCAGGTCATCCCGGTTCTTGCCGGTGATGCGCAGCTGTTGGTCTTGAATCGAGGCTTGCACCTTCAGCTTCTCGGATTTGATGGCGGCGACCATCTTCTTCGCAGGCTCGGATTCGATGCCCTCCTTGATCTTGATGAGCATTTTTGCTCCGCCTTTGCCGGTAGGCTCCTCGTCTTGATCATCGAGAAACTTCAAGCTGACGCCGCGCTTGATCATCTTTTCTTTGAGCACATCTACGGCCGCGTGTAGCCGATCGGCGCTGCCCGAGCTGACGAGCAATCCGTCTTTGGTACGCTCCACAATAGTGTTTGTGTCCTTGAAGTCGAAGCGCTGTGAGATCTCCTTCTGAGATTGCATCAGAGCATTGTCGACCTCGTGGCCGGGGACTTTGGAAACTACGTCAAAACTGGGCATGGCAATGGCTTTCTGCAGAGAGGAGAGTGGGACCCACGCAGCGCGCGGTAAAAGGCTTAGGGGGCGAGAGGCATCGTGCGCGGGAGCATTCCTGCGCGTACGACACGCACATTGCGCGGCGCGTGCAAATCGAAGAACGGGACCTCGAAGACACCGCGCGCATCGAGCGGCGTGGCCGTGCCATCCAAGGTGACCTGTGCGTCTGGCAGGGTTTGGAGCACCTGCGTCTTTGGTGTCTTGGACCAAGGCGATGCCATAGGTTTGAGGCCCAAGTCGCGTAGTGGCGTTGCATTCGCGTTGACCGTGAGCTCACCCTGAATGGGCTGGCCGTTGCGTGCGGTGACCACATAGCGAATGGCTTTTTTTACGAGCTGCGTGGACTCGGATGCACCAATCAATGGCTCGGCAAATGGCACTTCGCGCGCGGCGCCGTTCCATGACTGCCCGTCGACCTCTACGTGCACACCTTCGGCCACGCAGCCAACAACGAGTACCGTGGAGGGCGTCTCGCTAACGTGTGACAGGTCTGCGCGCAGGGAGACCGGGACGTCCACGTCCGCGTCCCACGGAATGGGAGAGGCGCCCACAGGCGTCATCGTCACGGGGATGCGGGTTAGCCCGCACGTCGCGAGCGGCGGAAGCACAATGGACGCTGTGCGGCCGCGGAACTCGCCGGTCTGCCGCAAAAGGGAAATAGCGGTGCCATCGGCACAGCTCCTGCAGCTTAAGCCGATGTAGTTTCGCCCGTAGCTGTCCACTTGCACAACCGCGGTATAGTCTGAGCTCGGAGTCGTGCTTTTGGCACGCGCCCACAGTGCGTAAGCAAGCAACGCCACACCGGTCGTCAACGTGCATGTTGCAAGCACCCATGCGCCGGCGTTGCGAGAGGCCTTGGCGGGCCCGAGCCGTGCGGCGGCCTCGTTCACCGGCGGAGCTCCCGCAGAGCCTCCAAAGGAAGAATACGGGGTGGGCGGCGCGACATGTGGAGGCGCGGCGGCGGACAGGGTGTGATTGCCTTGCTCGGTCGCGAAGGGGGCGCCCGGGCCCTCGGAAGCCCCCGTGCGTAGTCTCGCACCATCGGCTCGGGTGTTCTCGCCCGGCTGTTCAAAGTGTGTCGCGATTGCAAGTTCCGAGGGCGGAGGCTTCGGCGGAGCGATGGATACCGAGGTAGCGTGAACCCGGCCGTCCGATGCGGTTGTGGGCGGTGGCGGCTCGGAGGCGAAACCGCCAAGCAAGGTGCTCTGCGTGCCATCATGCTCCGCAGACCGGAGCACGCGCAAAACGTTTGCGCTCGACGCTTGCACGGTTGGAGCATCCAAATCGAAGTCGAGCTGAATCGTCGCCACAGGACGCGGCGCGGTGGGTGGGTCCGAGCGGGCGGGCGGCGTGCTGCCATCGTATTCCAGTGCAGTGCTTTGTCGCTCGGCTTCCGGAAGCTCGGGAGGTGGCGTGGTCGGGCGTCGCGCTGAGCTTGGCGGAGCATCGAAGAGTGTCGCTGCGTGAGGGACAACGCTCGCCCCCGGTACGCCGAGCCCACACGACGGGCAGAAGGCGGTATCGAGCCGGACGTCAGAGCCGCAATGAGGACAATCGCGCATCGTGGAGTGGATGCTACATCAAAGGTGCGTGCAGTGTCGCCGCCCGTGTACTACATCTTCCACTTATGAGCGAACGCCTCGTGATGTGCAAAAAACTTGGAAAAGAGCTGCCGGGGTTAGACCGCGTGCCGTACAAGAACGAGCTGGGTCAAAAGATCTACAACCAGATTTCTAAAGAAGCTTGGGATATGTGGAAGAAGGATTCGGTTCGCCTCATCAACACGTATCGCAAAGACCTGGCTTCCCCTGATGGCCTTGCCTTCATGATGAAGCAGTGCGCGGTGTACCTTGGCCTGGAAGATGGCGAAGTCGCGCCGACGGCGTGGGTCGCTCCGAAAGAGGGCTGAACCGCGTGCGCGCGGCACATCCAGAGCTCGCCCTAAAGAGCATAGCTCTCGTATACGAGGATCTTTTTGACCCGGCGGGGCTCAACAAACTTGATGGCGAGTTTTTGCAGTACCTGGAGCGACGCGATCGCGTTCTCTACGCGTTGTACATGCATTGGCGCAACGAAGGGCTCCTTGGGGAGAACCTT
>JAYWGI010000500.1:0-3970 GCA_043779025.1 Myxococcales bacterium | reverse complement strand
AGGTTGGTGTCCACCCATTTCTCTCCCGCAGCGAGGCCCTTTGGCGGCGCCATGCGCTTGACGAGAACCACCTCGGCTCCGCGCACCCAGTAGCCGTCAGCCGTCTCCCAATAGCTGTTCTTGGCAGCGCTCTTGCCCGTCAGCCGCAACGCGGCAAAGTGAGGGAGCTCGCCCGCAAAGCCCGGGCCTTTTTTGGTAAATATGTACTTTGCAGCCTTCTTGCGCGTCACGAACGCGGCCAGTGGCCGTGTCTCGGTGGGCGCCTCGGTGGCTTCGGGCTCAACGGCATCGGGCGGCGCTGTCACGCCCGGCACGCCTTCGCCGTCTACAGGCAGGTTGGTCGGGGCGCCGCGACTGTCGAGCCACACGCCGTGAAAATCGGTGCGCAGCGGCGTGAGCACAACCTTGTCGGAATTGACCACTTTGCCATCGGCGGTGCGCCACCACTTGGCGCCGTTGGCCGAGATGGTTTTGTCGAGCGACAGGTAAAAACCGCGCACCATGCGTCGCTCTACGGGGCCTTCGCCTTTTAGATCGTCGAGCGTGACCTGCGGCTTGCCGCCATCCCACGAGCGCGCATACCAGGGCACTCCGCCATCGGCTAGCGTCACGGGGCGCGCCATACCTGGCGTGATGGTGCCGTCCTCGGCGACAACATCCGGGGTAGGCGTCGCGCGACGACCCACCAGGGATTCGGCTTCCGTGCGTTCTGCACGCGAGGGCACGCGGCGGTAAAGCGGCGTGCCGTTCACCAGATTGTAGCCGTACTCATAGGGCAAGGGCTTGTCGATGTACGGCGCATGCGGCGCCAAGCGCACCTTGGGGTGCTCGACATCCGTGCTGGAATACTTGCCGCAGACGTAGCCACCTTGGCTTAGCTCAAACCAGCCCTCGCTGCATTTTCCGCGCCCGGGCAGGGGTGTGGTGGATTTCACGGGCACGAGCGATCCCTGGCGGATGTAGCCAATCTGGACGCTGCCTGTGGGCATCTTTTTGCGCGTGTCAGGGTCGCGCTCCAGCGGCCATTCCGGCGCGCTCATGATGGGCGTGTGCACCATCAAGGCGGCGAGCATAGGACCGCTCGTGCCCGCATTTGCCGTTGTGAGCGGCTTAAGTGGCGCCGCATCCATGGGCGCGGCTGCATGCAGTTGGGCATCGGGCGTAAGGGCTTCTGCGCGCGGCGTAGGGGGCGGGTCCTTTTTGCATCCCGAGGCCAAGGCCAGCGCGCCCATGCTCGCCGCCAAGAAAACACGTCTGGCCAGATACGTTTTCACATTTCTTTTCTAGTCCTTTGCGCACGGGAGTTGCAAGAGAGCGGCAGGCCTTGCAAGTATCTGCGCCCAAAGCGACCGTGCTGCCCACCTCATTCTCCTCACGCTATGGGCGCAGCTCCAAGCGCGCCCTGCAGCTCGCGCTGGTCGTGTCGCTTGTGGCGCACTTTTGGGTAAGCCCCTGGCGTTCGTGGCTAGGAATGATCAACACGGACGACAGTGAGGTCAAAGACAAGCCTCTAGAGTTGCCGATGGAACTCTCGTTTGAGGAGCAAAATACCGCGCCTCCGCATCAAGACCCGGTCGAGGCGCCCGTTGCAGCCGTGGCGGAGATCAAGAAGCCAAAACCCACGCATGATGCAGGCGCCCCGCAGCCCGCGCGTGACGCGGGGCCTCGGTTCGACGCGGGCGCGCGGCTTGCCGTGGCGAGCGATGCGGGCTTGCCGCCTGGCGCTGCTGGGACTGCAGCGCCGGCGCGTGGCGAGAACGAAGTGGACCTGATTGTGAACATGGCCCTGATTCGTAAGCACCCCGACGGCTTGAGGGCGGGTGCATTGCTGATGAAATTGCCCGTCTGGAAGATGATGGAAGGCACCGGTGTGGACCCTGTTCGAGACTTCGATGCACTACGTGCGTACGGGTCGTCCATCTGGATGAATCGAGCAAAGTCGCTCGGCATTGATGTACGTTACAATGCGCCGGATGCCCTCATCGACGCTGCTGCCACTCGGTTTTCTTCGGCGCATCCATCGGCGGTTGCTTGGTCGTTTTCATCGCCCACCGTGCGAGCTTATCCCGCGAAGATATTGGATAGTGATGTGGTCATGCTGCGTGGCAAAACGCATACATTGAGCATCGTAAAGCCACCGAGTCAGGCTGCGGCATTTGCGACGTATATGGAGACCAATGCCCGAGATGTTCCTGTGTGGACGGAGCAACTTGCGTGGGTGCGCATCAAAGATCCGAGCAGTCAGCTTCGCTACACATTTGAGGTGGCAGGATTTCCATTCACCATTCAGTTTCCGCCAGGAACCAACGTGTTCGAAGTCAAAACAACCCTGACGGGCGAGGGGGGCATCAACGTCCAAATGCACGTTGGCGGCGCCACGGCCGCCGGACCTCGAAGCTTTGTAGATACTCTGTACGACAGCGCCCTCGTTGGACTTTACGAAAGCCAAATCGGATCTAAGTACAAGGAGCTGCCGTCCGATTTGTTGACGCGACGCAAAGTCACTTATTCCGGCAACGATGTAGACGTGTCGATCGCCATTACCGGCAGCGAGTTACAGGCAATGATTCAGTACGGCTTTGACTTCTGCAGTCGAGACAATCACTGCCGTTAGCGTCACACGAGACCAGAGACGCGCTATTTCAAGCACGCAGCCAATGCGATACGCTTCGGATCGATGATGTTTCACGCCGGGGGTAGATTGCTGGACACAGCTGGGAGAGGTCTTGCTTTCGCGCTTGTCGGCATTCTGTTTGAGGCTTCCTCGGTGAGGGCGATGGGCAACCATGCTCACGCCGCCGTTGTGGCTGCGGCGGCGCCCGCGACAGCCGTGGCTGAAACCACAGCAGGTACAGTGATGAACGATGCGGGATCTCCTCTTCCAGAGGGCCGTGCGGGACCGCGAACCGCCGTTTCAAACGATGCAAGCTTGCCGCCACGCGCCGTGGTCGCAGCAGCACATGCGCGCGGAGATAACGACGTCGATCTCATCCTAAACATTGCCTGGATACGAGCTCATCCAGAAGGCCCACGGCTCGGCGCTCTTTTGCTTCATTTGCCGATGGTAAAATTGATGGCGGGAAACGGCGTCAACCCGGTGCGCGACTTTGACGCCATACGTGTCTACGGTCCTTCAATCTGGATGCGTAAGACAAAAACGTTCGGGATCGATGTGCGAACCAACGCGGCCAATGCGCTCGTTGAATCTGCCGCGAAGGCCTTTTCGAAACGCAATCCCCCTAGCCGGGAATGGACTTTTTTGTCACCCACCACACGTGCCTACCCGGCTCGGGTCTGGGGGACAGACGCGGTGATAGTGTTAGGTAAATCGCACACCCTGAGCATTGTGACCGCGAGCGAACAGGCGGACGCGTTGGTGGCCTATGTCGAGAAGAACGCACGAGATGTACCCGTGTGGGCCGACCAAGGCCTGTGGCTACGTGTCAAGGACCCACATGGACAAGTGGCCCAGTTTCCGGCGGGCGCCGATGTGCTCGAGCTGAAGGTCGAGACCACAAATGATGGAGGCGCCAATGTAGTGATTCACGTAGTGGCCAAAACACCTAAGGACGCACGCGATCTGGCCGACACCTCGACGACCTTCATCGGCATGTTATGCAACTACTACACAGTTCGGAACCCTGGGCCGCCATTAGGTGCACTCGAAGATGCCAAGATTCAGATCAGTGGCAGCGATTTGGACATTACGGTGCGGGTGACTGGCGCCGAGCTGCACAAGCTCATCGACTATGTGGAAAGCTTCTGCGAGCGGCATAGCGGCTGCCGTTAGTGTGCCGCTCGATGAGCCCGGACAAACCGGAACCGGGGGCCAGCTTCTTTGACCCGGGCTCCCACTACCGTACACTCACGCTCATGATACGAAACGCGCTGCAGGATTTGCTCGACGCGACCCCAGGGGCCCTCGCTTGCGTTCTTGTGGAGGCCAATGGCATTCCGCTGGATGCGGTGA
>JAYWGI010000499.1:0-12457 GCA_043779025.1 Myxococcales bacterium | reverse complement strand
CGAGCGTGAACAGATTGACTGAAAGGAACGCGGGGTTTTCTTTGAACGCGTCGACGAATCCGCCGCCGCCACCATTTAGGAGAAACACAACGCTAAGGGATGCTGCACTCATGAGACCTCTCGCTTTACCGGCTTCGGCCACGCAGCGTGCGTAGGCCTAAAGGTGGGTTGATGACGTGAATCGAATTCGACCGCTCACTTCCGCTACATATTTCTATGCAGCGAAAGATGGGTCGTTAGGAACGATACAGGGAGCAAAAGAAGCAAGTCAACGTAACGCATCAACTTTAGCGATTTGCCTACATGGTGAGACAAAACACAGGCGCCCAAGGCTGGTTTGCCTTGGGCGCGCTGTGTGTAGAGTGCAGTGGATCAGTACGATTCGTTGGGCTTGCCATCGGTGCAATTGGCGACCAAGGGCTGCGAGCCCGACCACTTCTTGCTGAGCTCGCACTCGACGACGCGACGCTCCGCGGTGCTGAGCATGCCTTTGTAGCCGCGGACCTCGCCGACCACGCCCATAAAAGCGCCGACCCCGCGCAAGCGGTTGTACCTCGAGCGCACATTCACATCCTTAAATGTCCCAACCGCGCACCCGCTAATCACCGACGCTTTCGCCCGCGGGTCCCCGCTGTCAGTGCCATTCTGCTGTAGTTGCTGCCCATTGGACCATGCGAAATTCCCGCTACCTTCCTGATGGCTTGTTACAATGATCTGACCATTGCTCTGGAGTGTTGATAAAAATCTGCGAGCCTCCGTTCCGCCTCCAAGCTCGATACTGCCATCCCAAACCGAACCCACGTGGAACCATTCGCCAAGCTTCGGCACAAGCGGGTCTCCAGCACCAACCCAGTAGGGGTCGGTCGCTCTCGAAGTGATGAATGTGGCCTGCCTCGAGGGAATCTCGTCGACAAACTTGTCGCCGTAAACTTGAGTACCGTTTTGCGCGTGCTGGTAGTCGGGTTGTGCGACGATGACCGCTGTGTAGCTCATCGCCAGTGCAAAATTGCAGCTCAGACCCCGTGCACCTGAATCTGGGTACACGAATCCCGCAGCTTGGTGCCCATTTAGCGCGGTCTTTACAACGCCATAGACGTCGTTCGACGAATTTTGAACGCCAGTTGAGCCCGGCCAAGACTTCACGGCTGGTCGGTCAAGATGTGAGGTGCGGCCTTCTGCATCGCTGCCAAACTCCAGGTTCGCGGCATCGAGAGCGAGCTGGAGCCGCTCGCTTTTTACAACGGGTATGCAGCTTTTTTTCTCGTACTCCGTGCCTAGGCCATTTTTGACGACTGTATTGTCCACAAGATTTCGCACCGTGTACGCAATGGGGCTCGGCGGATTGTCGATGCCAAAATGCGTGGCCGAATCGTCTTCCAAAAACTCTTTCACTGCAGACACGGGAGAGGGAAGCGCTTCTGCTACGCCCATGGCCTTGTCTCGTTGGGCTGGGTCCGAAAATTTCTGAGCTGCAAGTATCGCGTCTTGTTTTGCGCTGCCGTTGAGAGAGGCCTTGGAAGCCGCCTTTTGCAGATACGTGATGTTCCCGCCCAGGCCGATAACGGACACGGTCGCGTTGTTTACGGCCGCCCGTTGCTCGATGTTGAGGCTCGCAGAGCCGCTCCCCCATGTGGCGTCCACGGCCAACGCCAGGTCGCTCTTGCTGCTGGCGGATTCGATCACCAAGTAGGCTACGCGCCCGTAGGTCACGGACGAAACATAAGTCGCAGGATTGCCGGGCCCAATTTGAGACGCGAGGTCGGAGGGCTTCACGTCAGCCGCAAATACCGAGCTCAAGTCCAAGGTTTTGCGCTCGTAATTTACCGTAAAGTAGGTTTGGGTGACCTTTGCCATGACCCTGGACTTACGCGTCTGCGTGCTTGCAGACATGCTCGCGTTGAACTTGGCAAACGCAAAACTCTGAGAGATTTTCGCCTTAATCGCAAATTCCTCGATTGAGTCGAAGATCTCTACCTTCTGGGAGAAATTGGCTGGAATCGCATGCTTGCTCGCCTCCAAGTCTTCCAGAATTTTGGACTGTGCAGTGACTGCGCTTGCAAGGGAGACTTCGGGCAGATCCACGCTTTTCACGCCTGATACGCCGATGACGGTCGCTAACGTAATCGTTCCGGGGCCGCGTTTTGCAACAATTGGCTCGGGCGCAGCCGATAGCGATTTCCCTTGTAAAAGAGCTCCTGGATAGATCCCCGCAAGTGGGTCTAAAGTAACAAACTCCTCTGGGTTGTCTTGCAAGGATACTTTTTGAATCTTGCAATCCCACGTTGTCTGGTCGTCGTACGTCTCCTGCTTGGTTGTCGCCGCTCCAACACTTTGCTCCCCGTGCGGTGACGGCGGCTCGGCTACCTTGTTTCCGCGAATCACCGCTTCGTTTACGGAGCCCGCAGGGACATTCTTGAGCGCCGCGGAATACTCATCGTTTGTCAATCTGTCGTAGCTGGCACAGCCGACGGCGCCGACGGTGGTAAGCAAGGGCAACCAAGTGCGAATTCGCGATGTCATGAGTTCAAAGTGACCGGCGCGAGAGCCCCCGCCAACCGGCGATGCACGTTTCGTGGGGTCTCGTGGGGCCGCGGGGGCATGAAACCTACCTGTGGTGCAGTGTCGCACGCTGTGCGGCGCTAATGTATTTCGCGCAGAACGTGCGCAAACATCCTTGCAAGCGCGTCATGCCTTCGGATAACGTCCGCCAGTTGCCGCAGAAGCGCGTGACGAAAGTTTCACCCAAATCGTGCCGCGCAAACAGTGCGTGGCACACACGTACACGAGGAGAATGAACCAATGTTGTTGAAGCACTTTAAAGAAGGCGGCTGGGGAATGTGGGTCATTCTTTTCTGGTCGGTCTTCGTGTTCATGGTGATCATCGAGCGCTCGATGTTTCTGTACGGCTCATCAATTAATAAAGAGATGTTCATGTCCACGATGCAGAAGTGCATCCTGGCGGGCGACGTGCAAAAAGCCGTCAAAATGTGCTCTGGCACCAACGCGCCACTGGCGCGCATCGTTCAGTCTGGCCTGATGAAGGTCAACCGCCCTGACGAAGAAGTTCAGGCCGCCATGGACGAATCCGCACTCAAGGAAGTCCCGAAAATCGCAGCACGCACGGGCTACTTGGCGCTCCTCGCCAACCTCGCGATGCTCTCCGGTTTGCTCGGCACCGTGTCCGGTCTCATCAGCTCCTTCGGCGCGGTGTCCGGCGAAGGCGTAGACCCAAGCGCCAAAGCCCGCATCCTCGCTGAAGGCATCTCCGAGGCCATGAACTGCACAGCTTTCGGCTTGATCGTCGCCATCATCGCGCTCGTGGGCTTCGCCGTTCTCAACGGCAAGACCCAGTCCATCGAGGACGACATCAATGAGGCCAGCGTCAGCATCCTCAACCTGATCGTGACCAACCGCCAGAAGGTCAACACGTCGAATCTCGCTGCGTGATTTAAAAGGTGCGCTCTGCAACCATGTAGAGCGCACCTTTCTTTTCTCTTTTTGAAGTGAGCCTGATGAGGAGGTTGCCATGGGTGGAGTAGACGTAGGTGGCGGCGGAAAAGGCGGCAGAAAGAGCCTGGACTCGGAGATCAACATGATCCCGATGATCGACCTGCTCATGGTGACCATCTCCTTTTTGCTCATCACGGCCGTGTGGACGCAGATGGCTCGCATTAACGCGGACGCCAAGGTGAAGAGCAACAAGCAAGAGCCCACCGAAGAGAAGGAAGACGACAAGCCCAAGGACTTGCACGTGACGCTTCAGGAGGGCGACCCGATGTCGGCCACGCGCAAGTTCACGGTCGCATGGATGCAAGGCACGACGGCCGTCATTACCGACACTGTCGAGTCCACGGCACCCGCGTCCAAAGACGGCGTGACGCGCTCGTATCCGGAGCTTGCGAAGAAGATTGATGAGTCTTGGAAGAACAACGGCGCGCACCGCGACGCTTCGGACAAAAAGGTCGACCAGGTCGTTTTGCATGTGACCAACACCACGCCCTACGGCGAGTTTATCGGCATCTTGGATGCGGTGAGCACGCCCCAGCGCGATTACAAATTTGGCGACAAGGTCTCGAAGGGCCCAGCGCTTAACGCCACCTTTGCGGCCAACTGAGGAACGAAGCCAATGAGCAGCGCAAGCAAACATCACAGCGGGCATGGTCAAGTGACCATTCACCAACCGGGCCGTAGGCTCATGCACAACGTGCGCCTTAAGTTCGTCCAAAAGCACGTGGCGGGCGGCGGCGGTCGCAGCACCAACGCCTCGCTCTCGCTCACCAGCATGATCGACTTTTTGGTTGTGACCGTTGTGTTTTTGCTCATGACGTTTAGCGCCTCGGGCGAGGTTGCCATCCCCAAAGACGTCAAGCTCCCAAGCGCAGAGAACGCCACCGACATGATTGACGCGCCGCTCGTGGGTGTGTCTGGCTCGCAGATTTTCGTTAACGGCAAGCCGGTGGGCAGCACGCGCACGGTCGAGGAGGGGGGGCGTCTCATGATGATCGAGGAGCTCAAAGCTTCGCTCGGCGCTATTCGCGAGACCTACAAGCAAACCCACCCGGGCAAAGAGCCGCCGACGGTTGCAGTGCTCGAGATCGACGGACGCGTGAGCTCTTTGGTGGTCAAAAGTGTTTTCCAAACGGCTGCGTACTCGGGCTTCCCAAACGTGAGCTTTATGGTCAACAAGACCGCAGCCCCAAAGTGACTTGAGCGCCCCCGCGAGGGGAGCGTTTTCACATCGGAGCCCCTCTGAGCTGTGCGCTTGGCGGGGCTTTTTGCTAGCTAGGAACCTACGATGCGCGATGAGAATCAAAAGCCCGGATTGCCGGCGGTGTATGAGCTGCGGGCCGCGCGCAAGGCCGGGCGTTTTGCGCGCGTGTCGCCAGGAGTTGTTTTGTACTCTGCACTCGCTTTGGCCGCCGTGATGGGCGCGTACAGCTGGTGGACCGGGTACCAATTGGGGCAGCAGCGCGATGCGATTGCCGCGCAGTGGAAGGATGCAGAGTACAAATATTCGGCACCTCTCAAGGGTTTGAGTGCAGCCGTGGATGCCGTGTTCGCCGATGCGCGTGGGCCCTGGTTGGGCGATTCGACCGCGGTGGCCCCTGTGGTTCTCTCGGACACGTTTTATGTGCGCGTGCGGCGCGCCGACTTGGCCAAGAGCACCCACGCCATTGCAATTGACTCGTCACGCGATGCCGCCGTGGCATGTATGGCCCAACCTGCAGGCGTGGCGGCGGAGGCCGTGCCCAACTTGCATGCCTTCGAGAACGGCCGCGCGTTGTTCAGTGCCGACTGGCTGGGCCGTATGCAAGCGGAAGATCGTGCGGTGCGCGTTGGGCTCTACGGGCGGCAGCTGCTCGATACTGTGCTTTCTCCAAATGCGGCATTCGCCAAGGTGGCACCGCATGCCACTGGGGTGTTGTTAGTAGTCGATGAGGACGATGCCGGCGAGGCTTCCGTGTATTACGCACACGTAGGCTCCCAGCGTATCGGTCGTATGAAAACTACCGTTCAGGCGAGCGTGACGGAGGCGGGGAGCCACGACGAGGTAGACCCAAAGATCTGGGCAGCAGCTCAGCGTCAGGCGATGGGCTGTGCGCTCGGGCGTGAGCTCAGCGGCTTCTTGAGCAAGGCAAGCCATGAGGCTCAGAAGCAATAGCTTGGCGCTTCGTGTGGTTGCCGCTGGCCTTGTGGTTGGCGGAGGATTCGCGGCCGTGCTCACACCCGGGTGTGGCACAAGCGTCGCAGCGGACGCGCCCCAACCCGCACCCGACGCCGCATCCCGGCCCGTCAGCACGCGCGACCCGGCCGACGTGCCCGTGGATGGCTTGAGCGATGCCGAGCTCGCGGACTTTCAGGAGGGCGATGCGCTCTTCGGAACCCCGCTGCGCGATGCCGATGGCTTGGGCCCTGTTTACATCCGCACCAGTTGCGCGGCTTGCCATATGGGCGCCGCTCGAGGCCCTGGCTTCGTGACAAAGTTTGGCGTCGTGGATCCTTCGGGCGCCCCGGTCGCCACAAGCCCGCTGCTGGCCTTCGGTCATACCGAGCGCCCATTTGCGGCAGGGTCCGGCGAGACACCGCTTCTTGCGCCTACCGACCCTAGCGTGCGCGTGTCGCGGCGCCTCGGCCCCGCGGTCTTTGCAATGGGGTACTTGGAGGCGATCACAGATGCGGCGATCCTTACGCAGGAAAGCATGCAGAGTGCAGGCGTGTCCAGTGTGCGTGGGCGCGCCAACCGCGTCACGTACAACGCCGCTGGCAACGCGGACGGCCGATTTCACGGCTACAAGGCGGGCGACGCTGTGCTCGGCCGCTTTGGTCTTAAGGCGCGTATTGGTACCGTGGACGAGTTTACGGCGGACGCGATGCAAGGCGATATGGGCATCACCTCACCGCTGCGGCCCGCCGAGCTCCCCAACCCCGATGGCCTCACGGACGACGCCAGACCTGGCGTCGACGTTGCGATGCCATCGCTTACATTGCGTGCAAACTACATGCGTGCCATCGCCATCCCGCGGCGCGTCGAGGACCCAGCGGGCGCCGCACTCTTCGCCCGTGTGGGGTGCGCAACCTGTCATGTACCTGGCATGGCGGTGCGCGCGGACTACCCCGTGCGCGCCATCGCGGCGGGGCCGGCGCGCATATACTCCGACTTGTTGCTGCATGACATGGGCGAAGGGCTCTCCGACCACTTGCCGGTGGGCGTTGATGGCACGGCTACGGCGCGCGAGTGGCGCACCGCTCCGCTTGTGGGGTTGCGCTTCAACCGCAGCTACCTGCACGATGGTCGCGCACTCACTGTCGAGGCTGCCATTGCCGCGCACGCTGGCGAGGGCTCCCAAGGCGATGTCGCCGGCGCGGCGTTTGCCGCACTGGGAGCGGGCGAGCGTGCCGCGTTGTTACGCTTTGTTGAGGGCTTGTAAACTGCATGGTTTTGTAAAAGAGCAGGGCGATGAGAACCACAATCCAGTCTCAAGGTGCGCGACGCATGTTCATGGTGAGGTGTTTTGCTCCGTGCATGATGTTAGGCGCCTGCGCCAGCGAGGCGGCGCCTTCAGCCACCGCCTCGCTGGGCGGCCAGTTACAGGCGCAGACCATTGTCGAGGTCGACGCGCTTTTGGTTGCTGCGAAAGAGCTGCAAGCTGCCGCGCCCATTCCTTCGGGGCGAGGCTGGAACGCCACCCAGGACGCTGCAGCGCTGGCAAAGATGCGCGAGACTTGGAAGCGCGCGCGCCTCGCCTATGAGCACATCGAGGGCGTGATCGCACCGCTGTTTCCCGACGTCGATGCCACCTTGGACGAACGCTACGATGGCGCCATGGAGTTGCTCCTACCCAAAGGTGACAGCGATCTCTTCGACGACAAAGACTTCGTCGGCATGCACGCGATCGAGCGCATCTTGTTTGCGCCCGAGACCCGCTCGGCCGTAGTGGCTCATGAGCGGGACGCGTTCAAAGACAAGGGCTATATGGCCGCCTCGTGGCCCAAAGACGAGGCCGAGGCCACACGCTTTAAGACGCTATTGTGCAGCCAGCTCATCAAGGACGTCGAGTACCTGCGCACGGTGTGGACGCCTCAGAACATGGATGCGCAAGGCGCTTACGATGGCCTCGAGGGTTTGGTCGCCGAGCAGCGGGAAAAGATTTCGAACGCGGCGTCCTCTGAGGAAGAATCGCGCTACGCCAACGTGACGCTCGCCGATTTACGCGCCAACCTCAAGGGGCTCCAGCGCGCGTTTGGGGTGTTCGAACCCGTGATTGCCAAGCATCCCGAAAGCAAAGAAACGCTCAGCGGGATTCGGTCGGGCTTTGCGAGACTGAATGCACTCTACAAACAGTTCCCAGGCGATGCAGTCCCGGAAGCACCCGCGACGTTCTCCGCCGAGAACCCAAGTGCGGCGGACTTGCAATCGGACTTTGGCAAGTTGTGGGCAGGTGTAAAAGCGGAGGTTGATCTCAATAATGAGCAAGGCTTGCTGGTGCTTGTGCAAAAGGCTAGGCCCTGGGCGGTAGCTCCATGAGCTCACGACTTCGCTGGATGCTAGCTGCGATTGCATTAGGTGTTTTGCTTGCTGCATGTAGTGGTGCTGAGAGCGCTCCGGCCGTCGCCACTGGGCCTGCGGCGCTACCAACCACGCCTGCCAACGTGCCCTACCTAGCGTTTGCCAGTGCGTTCGATGGCTACGAGAAGTGGACATGCATCAAGCTCGATCAGCCGGTGAGTGATGGTCATATCGCGGGTCATCGTAAAGTGTGTATTAATCACCTATCTGCGCCGGGGGCGACGGAGTGGCCGAAGGGCACCATCGTCGTGAAGGAGCTGCCCGATGGCCAAGGGGGGATTCAGCACCTGGCCATGGTCAAGCGCGGCGCCGGCTTTAACCCCTATGGCGCTGTGGGGTGGGAATGGTTCGAGCTGACACCCGGCGCCGCGGACCTCATTCGATGGCGTGGCTATTCGCCTCCCGAAGGTGAAACCTATGGCGGCATTGTTGGTGGCGGCCTGTGCAGTCCGTGTCACAACGAGGTCGCCAAGAACGATTATGTCTACAGCTTCGAGCTTGCGGGTGCCGCGGAGTAGTCTGTGAATTTTGCAATTCAATTTAGTGATTGTCTGAAGTCTTAATATCGTATTTTGTGAAATTGACTTATTGACATGTCGGCTATTAATGCCATGATCGAGTGATGAGTGGTCCCGTTCGCAGAGCAATCGTTCCCTTTTTGTGGGAGGTGCTTGCGACGAGGCCTGTCGTGGTTGTGAGCGGCGCAAGGCAAACGGGGAAGACGCATCTTCTTAGGACTGAGTTCAAAACCCACCACTACGTTTCGTTGGATTCCGCTTCGGACGCCGAGGATGCCGAGGAGTCGGGGGCCGAGTTTTTGAAGAAGCATCCGCCGCCCTGCGTTCTCGATGAGGTGCAGTATGCACCCAAGTTGTGGCGCCATATCAAGGGAGCCGTAGACCGCAACCGTGAGCAAAACGGTCAGTACGTCCTGACAGGGTCTCAGAAGTTTGAGTTGGTTCAAGGCGTCTCGGAGAGCCTAGCTGGGCGCGCGGCGTACGTGGAGTTGCACTCCCTTTCTGTCAAAGAGATCGCCGACTGGTCCGGCAAGCCGCTCAGCAAGAGCCAGGTGCTCGAGTGGATGTGGATGGGGGGCTACCCGGAGGTGCATGCCAAGAAGCTGGACCCCACGCGCTACTACGCGGACTACGTGATGACCTATCTGGAGCGCGATGTGCGGCAGTTGATTCAGGTCCGTAATTTGCGGGACTTCGACAAGTTTCTTCGGATGCTTGCGATACGTACCGGTCAGTTGTTGTCGCTCACGGACTTGGCGACTTCCGTGGGTGTGAGCGTGAATACCGTGCGTGCTTGGCTGGGCGTGCTCGAGGCTTCCAACGTCGTGATCATACTCGCGCCGTACCACTCCAACCTCGGTAAACGCCTGGTCAAGACTCCGAAGGTGTATTTCGCAGATACTGGACTCGCCGCCTACCTCTGCGGCTTTCGCAGCGCCTCAGATCTGGGGGCAAGCCAATTGGTCGGCGCGTTTTTTGAGACCTTGATGCTTGGCCAGGTGGTGCGTTGGCACACAAATCAAGGCTTGCGACCGCAGCTCTACTTCTTCCGCGACCATGAGGGGCATGAGGTGGATTTTGTTATTCCAGTAGGCGAGCGCTTCAAACTGTTCGAGGTGAAATGGGCCGAAGACCCGAGCCCCAACATGCCTGGATTTGCTTGGGCGGAGCGGGCCTTCGGTGCGCAGCGTATTCTCTCCAAAACCGTCCTGGTGCCCGCCGGCGGTTCTCGCAAGCGAGGGGATGTACGCCTTGAGGACGCCGTGACGCTGAAGTCGCTTGCGAAGTGAGATGCGGGGCTCAGAGCCCCAAGCACTGCTTCAGCGTGGCGAGCTGCGCGCTGCAGTTGGAGGCCGACGTGCAGGCGGGCGCGCTGCGCGCGCAGGCGACCGCGGCGTTGGTTTCACTGGGGCATTCCGCCTTGGCGGACTGCAGTTGCGTTACGCACCCGCTGTCGCCACACCCGCCTGTGGTTTCGCGATCGCAGAGTGCCTGGATTGGATCTGTGCTAGGGGACGGGTCTACGGGCTTCGGAGGCGTGGTGCCTGGTCCGCCCCCGGCTGTGCCTGTCCATTTGCCGTGACCGAATTTTTGGCATGCCGATTCGCAGTGCGTCGCAGCCACCTGGCAGGATCCGTTCACGCAGGAGCTGCTGTTGACAGGTGCTCCGTCCGCGCACCGGCAAAAGTAGTTGGAACATTGGTTGCCAGAGTTCGGGCAGAGCTCGCTGTTGGCTGTGGACGGTTGGGTTGGGGACGTTGTCTTTTTTGAGGCCGCGATACACGCGGTAGCCGCATCGGCCACGCCTTTGCAGGCCCCACCCGGTTTGGTGCTTGCACAAATGTTTGTGGACTGAGGCAAAGCGCAGTCTGCGACGGCGTTCATCTGTGTTGGGCACACGCTGTACCCGGCGCGGTAGGCGGATTCGCAGCCGGCCACCGTGCCATCGTCCGCGCAGCCGCCGGCGAGCGCGAGCTTGCACACGGCAACAATTTTGGAATCTTCGGCGGGCGTCACCGTATGCACGATCGCGGTGGTCGTTCCCCCGCCCGAGGGAGACGCGCTGCAGGCTGCGGTGACCATGAGAGCGACGGGAAGCGCTGAAAAAAGAGCGTGATGTTTCATACAACTTCTCCGGCAATTTACGAACCATGTGAGATCTGTAGCGATTGGCGAACTCTGTTAACGCCCGTTCACATGCCGGCCTGTGAACTTGAATTCACAGGCCCAGGTGCGAACTCAAATGGCATGGTCAGCTTCACGAAACTACCTAACGGACGAACCTACGGCGGCATCATCGGCGGCGGCCTTTGGGCCCCTTGTCACAAGGAGTTCGCCACGAACAAAGACGTGTACAACTTCGGGCTGCACGCGGCAGCGCAAAGTAGGTGTGTTGTGCATGCAAATGGGTGTGTGGCGATTTTCTCAATGAGGCGACGTGCACTCGGCGGGATGCGCCGTAAACTTTGTAGTGCACAGAGTTACGCGGTCGATGTTTGTTGTTTTGGCCTTCGGCTTTGTGGTCGGGTGCGCGGCGTCGGAGGAGCCATCTGCCGAGGACGTCAGCGCAGACGCGTTGGCGCAGGCGAGCGCCGTAGATGAGTGTGTGGCAAGCGAGGACGCGCAGGCCGACGCGTTGGCGGAGCGCGCACCTGCAGACTGGCTCAACACCTATCGGGTGATGCTCGCGCAGGCCGTGAAGATGGAATTTCCTGAGCTCGCTGGCATCAACATCCGTGTACGTGAGGGAGGATCCGCCAGCTCTTTTTTAGGGACCAGCTATGGCGTGGGCGCATTTTTTCGAGGTCCTGGCGCCCGTCGCTACAGCATTGTCGTTGCCCGGAAATTTAAGGCATCTCATCCCAGCGACGCCTCTGTGTACACGCTTTTGGTTCATGAACTGCAGCATATTTACGACTACGAAGCGATGTCGGGGAAGAGCTTATTGGGCTTCACGCTCAGGTACGCGATTCCTGGTGGGGAGTTCGTGCCGGCCTACGAACGGGCGACCGATTTGCGTGCCATCTCGCGATTGCATCGTAGCCAACACACGAACGCGCCCATACTGATGGGCGAATACCGACAGTGGCAATACGATCACCTCGGCCCTCTCCTCGTCAAGGTGAAAAAGAAGAACTACCTGTCGCCGGCAGAGATCTTGCAGTGCGACGCAGCACTCTTCGACGAAGACCCTCTGCCACAGGTATGCACCGTCACGAGCGACCTGAGCCGCGAGTAGCGGCAGCTTGGATGCGGCGCCGGGTCAAATGGCGTCGAGAATCGCCTTCTTGCGCGCCTGGTATTCGGCTTCGGTAATCACGTGGCTCTTGCGCAGGCCGTCCAGCGCGCGAATCCGATCGGCCGGACTGCGCGCGGCGGGCTTCTCCGCGGGTGTTTCCACGTGCGCCGAGCCCTGATTGACGATCACGGTCGTGGCCGGGCTTGGCGCTACAGAGGGTGCTGCGCTGACATCAATCTCCGGAGCGAGCGGACCCAGCGCGCCGCAACCTGTGGATTCTTCGACGCTGGTCTCTTGCCAAGTCGGTATCGAGCTCACCGTTTGAGGGCGTGAAGCTTCTGAGGGCGCGAGCGCTCCGTGAGCGATAAGACCGACGCCGCCCAGCAGAGCAAGTCCGCCGAAGACGTTGCCCGTGGTGCTCGAGCTGCTCGCGCTCACAGAAACGCCGCCCGAGGACACGCTGGAGCTCGAATTGGATGCGCTCAGCACGAGCACGCCAAGCACGCTGAGCAAGCCGCCGCCGATGTAGTCGCCTGCGCGCCCCGAAGCTTCGGCGCGCTCCTCTTGCGTGCGCGAGTAGGTGATCTCGGTGGCTTGCACGCAGCGCTGGGTACGCGCGACCGTGCGCCCGCC
>JAYWGI010000498.1:0-3979 GCA_043779025.1 Myxococcales bacterium | reverse complement strand
CACATTCGTGCGTTGACGAGGCGCTCTTCCGCCATCGCGTCGGCGACGCGGTACGTGGGCACGCCCGTGGCTGTGCTGCGTGTAAAGATCTCGTCCATGGTGTCGAAGATCTGAAGCGTCTTGGCAGTGGCCTTTGGCTCGTCGTAGCCCTTGGCCTCTTGCGCCACGTTCACCAGGCCGCCCGCGTTGATGGCGTAGTCGGGCGCATAAAGCACGCCGCGCTTGTGAAGCTCGTCGCCGTGGCGCGTCTCCCACAGCTGGTTGTTGGCGGCCCCTGCAACCACGTGTGCCCGGAGCGCGCTCAGCGTGTCATCGTTGATGGCGCCGCCAAGCGCACAAGGCGCGTAGACGTCTACGTCAAGTCCCACCACGTCCTTGAGCGCTACGCGCGTTGCGCCAAAGTCGCGCACCGCCGTCTCCACTTTTGCGTCGTCGATGTCGGCCACGAAGAGCTGAGCGCCCAGAGCATGAAGCTCTTTGCACAGGTAGTAACCCACGTGGCCTACGCCCTGCACAGAGACCTTGAGCCCCTGCAAATCGCTGCGACCAAACTTGTGCTTGGCCGCAGCCTCGATGCCGCGCCGCACACCCAACGCCGTGAACGGCGACGGGTCACCGGAGCCGCCCTGCGAGGGAGCAACCCCCGTAACGTGCTTGGTTTGCGCGCGAATCACCGCCATGTCGCTGGGGCTGGTGCCCGAGTCCTCCGCCGTGATGTAACGGCCACCCAGACCGTCCACAAAGCGCCCGAAGGCCGTAAAAAGAGCCACGCGATCGAAGTCGCCCTCGGGCTTGAGCAGCACACTTTTGCCGCCGCCCAAGGCGAGACCCGTGATGGCCGCCTTGTACGTCATGCCGCGCGCGAGGCGTAGCGCGTCGGTGAACGCGTCGCTCTCTGTTGCATAATGCACGAACCTACAACCGCCCAGCGCAGGCCCCAATGTGGAGTCGTGAATGGCGATGATGGCACGTAGCCCGGAGGCCTTATCTACACACACGTGCGTCTCTCCGTATCCGTGCTCACCCATGCGCTTGAAGAGATCCATCGTCGTAACTTTCTTTAAGTGTGCTCTACACGCAGATCAATGCACGGTTGGATGGCCAGGTGGCATGCCTGGATGGCCTGGAGGCATACCGCCCGGCATGCCCATGGGCGCAGGCGCGTCCTTCGCATCCTTGCCGTCCTTTTTGTCCTTGGAGGGCAATGGCTCCTGGTACTTGGTCTCGTCGCCGGTCGCCCAATCGGCCGGCCAGCTCGCAATCACGAAGACCGTGTCGCTGCCGTCTTTCTTGGCGTAGCGGTTGGTGCCCGTGGCAACTTTGCCCACGCGCACAGTGGCCTTTGTGCCGTCTTTGTCGGTGAGCACGACCACGGCCTCGGGCTTGTCGAGTCCCGCGTCCGCATCGGTTTTGCCATCCGCAAAGTCGTCAGCGGAGAGGCCTTTGAAGGCGCGCACTGCGTCCTCAACCTTCTTGGCGTCGAAGCGCGTGATTTTGCTGCCCTTGAACTTTCCGTCCCAGGCTTTTTCCTTGGCGTTGGCGTCCTTGACGAACACGAACTCGCCGTGGCTGTTGGTCACGGACAGGCCAGTAATCTTCTCCTCTTCGAGCTTAAGGATCTCGCTGTCGCGCCAGCCTTTGACTTCTTTGCTGTAGAGCCAGCTGCTGTAGTTGCTCGCAGCATACACGCCTTTTTGGCCGGCGATCATCATCATCTGACCGCGGCCGCCGCCCTTGCCAAAGAGCCAGTCCACCTTGGTTGCGCCGCCTTTGCTTGCCACCACGTGCACTGCTTTCTTGTCCTCAAGCTCGAAGGACTTCTTCTGCTCGTCGGTCGCTGTGTCCGCGATGACGTCGCTGACTTTGACCTCTTTGAGGTTGTCGACGAGCGATTTGACGCTGGCCTGATTGGCTGCATACGCCACGGGTTTTACCATCACCCAGGTCTCGCCCTTTTTCTCGAGCACGACTTCGGTCTGCTTTCCGTCCTTCTCGGGCGCGGTCAGCTTGATGGTGTCCACATCGTCCGAGCCCTCAAGCTTGGGCATGTCGGCCGCTGTGCGGGCCGCGCCCTTTTTGCTGTCACGTGACATCTGCCACCCCGCAAGACCGCCGACGACCAACAGTGCGCCCAAGCTGTAAACAATTTTAGGATTCATCTGTGTATTTCCAATGCTTCAATCAGGCAAGGTTGACGCGACTGCGGCTGGTGAGACGCGCGTTGCGGCGCCACAGGCCAAAGCCTACGAAGGCCGCAGGCAGCATTGCGATTAGCCAGAACTCGACCCAACGTTGCGTTCCCTTGCGCTTCGCGAGCATCTCGTCTTGCTCCTTGCGGATCTGTTCTTCGGACTGCTCCTCCATCGACATCTTGCTCACGCTGTCGTAGCGCAGCGGCGGATCGCCCTGCAGCTTGGACGCCGAGGCGTTGAGGTCGCTGTCGCCCGAGAGCCAGTCGAGCATGTTCTTGAACGCGAGCAACGTGTTCGGTGGGTTCTGCAGAGCGATCTCCGCGTAGCCCATCGCTACCTTGGCCAAGTCCTTGTCGCCTCCCATGTCCATGCCTGGTGGCATGCCTGGGATGCTTGGCGCCGCAGAGGCACGCGCGAGCGGGTTCGCAAACATCTGCGCGGTAGAAAGCACCAGCAAACGCGCGGGGTGCGCCGACTTCTCTGGCACCGTCACGCCCATGGCGTCTTGGCCTTTGAAGGCGCTGACGAAGGTTCCTTCAACAGCGGCTGCGATGCCGTACTGCTGGAAGGACTGCTTCTCTTCCTGCGCCTTCTTCTTCACCTTTCCCTGCTCGCCGGGTCGCAAGGACACGTTGTCCTCATGAGCCAAGAGCGAGCGAGGCGAGGTTCGCGCGACAAAGCGGAAACCATCCTTGGCCGACGCGATGTCGGGCTGCTTTTCGGTGTGAAGCTCGAGCGACGAGGGGAATGGAAACAGGATGGGGTTGAGCCTGAAGAAGCCAGGGAAGGCGTCGTCCAAGATTTGCTCGCTGCCGCTAAAACGGCTGTCGTTTTGCAGCTGAGCCACCGCGGGGAACTGCGCCGCGCCCACGATCTGGTTGAAGTCGTTGCGCACGGGCACACGAGCACCAAAGCCGAAGTCGAAGACCACGTCCTTCTTCATCTCAACGCCGTAACCGGCCAGCAATTTCTCAAGGCCGTGCGTGTTGAGTGACGCTTGCATTTGCGCGTCGCCGCTCTTGACGTTGGCCGCGCTTGCGATGATTGCGACGCTCTTGCCGCGCATCAGAAACTCGTCGATGCGGCGCAGCTCTTTGTCGGTGTAGTCCTTGCCAGGCTGCGTGACGATGATGCCGTCCAAGTCGTCGGGCACGCCGGCCTCGCCGCCTTTGAGGTCCACGTCTGTGACCGCGTAGTAGGGGAAGCGACCGGTGATGATCTGCTGCACGCTGGGGCCCCCCTCTTGACCGCCTTTGGAAGGCACCAAGTTTGCGTCGCTGAGCTTGATCTCGTCGTGACCGGTGATGACGCCAATTTTGTTCTTCTTGTCGTCGACCTTGGCCACGAGCTCGCGAATCTTGCTCGTGAGCCAAAACTCGAAGCCCGTAAGCTCGCCCGGAGGCAACTGCGGGATGACGTCTTTCTCGCTGCCGTACTTAAAGACCAAGCCCATGTAGCCTTGAGTCACGGCCATCGAGCTCGCGCTCTCGCCGCCCTCGCCGAATGCGCCTTCTTGCAAGCCCGCCTCCTTGGCGGCCTTCTTTTCCTCGTCGGTGGTGGGCTCGATGATTGAGTAATCGAAGTTGCCGCCGCCAGCGTTCTTGTACTCTTCGAGCATGTCGCGAAGGTTGCGTACAAAGCTGTCGAGCTTGGGCTGGCCCTTGGTGACGTAGGCCTCCACCTTCATCGGCTGCTTCATGCTCTTGAGCAAGTTGCCGCTGCCTTTCGAGAGGGAATAGCGCTCGTTCTTGGTGGCGTCGACGCGCACATGTCCGCCCGCGAAGGAG
>JAYWGI010000497.1:0-3996 GCA_043779025.1 Myxococcales bacterium | reverse complement strand
CGCCGATGTCCGGCGGCTGCCAACACGAGGCCAAGATGCAATCCGAAAATACCGCCATAGTTCCCGACCGCTTAATCCGTCGTGACGAAGTACTCTTGCGCACGGGCCTCCGACGTACGCGCTTTCAAGAGATGGTGAAGAAAGGCCAGTTCCCCCAGCCGCTACCGAACATCACCCGCGCCCGGCTCTGGTCCGAACGTGCCGTGGTTGGCTGGATACACGCAATCGTCAACGGCTCATCCGAGGCCGCATGAGGAACCCCAAGTCCGCAGCACGCAAACGCGGTGGCCGGTTGCTGGGGCTGCATGACGTAGGGCCCCAAGGCGGCTTTGTTCGCGACATCCTTGATGCCGTGCCCAACCCGCCAAGCGTTGGGCTTGGTCCGTCCTTTGGCTTCACACGTGAAGGTGCAGCGGCCAACGGGCGTGAGGCCATTGCATGGGCAACGCTGGCCACCATCGGGGCTGCGCCAGGGTATGCGGAATCTTTCGGGCCAGGCGTTCACCAGCTGCCACTACGCATGCAGGACGTGCGGGCCTTTCTTGAAGCGCACGACGCCGCCGATCAGGTCAACGCACTGCAGGGTCCAGAGAGCCGGCACGTCACTCCTGACATTGCTCTTGTGATGAGCACACTCACCGTTCTGGTCTACGCGCGCAGACAGCACCCAACTATGTGGGAGAAAGCCACGCCGCAAGCGGTGATTGAGCATTGCTGCCAAGTGTTGCGGCATGAGACCGCGGAGGCCCTGCGAGCCGGCTTTACCGTCCACTGATAGGGCGCTGTCACACCCACCAAGAGTGCTCCACGGGGAATGAGTTGACCACCGTCCCGCGGCCCTCACACGGCGCCAGCTAGGCGCCCACAACACCCAGCGTGCAGCACTCCGTTTGGCATGGGCCACGCGGCGGGCTTCGCACGTTCAGTTACCCAAAACACGAACGCCCCGGGGTCAATCCGAGGCGCATTCACACAATAGAAAGTCACAACCTTATGACTGAACATAGCGACATTGAGCCTGGGAAACAAGTGGAGGACAGTACATGGGTGTGGGTGTCTCGCGGTGCCAGCCGCGTTCGCCTTTGCCGCCCGATCTCGCCGCTACATTCCGCCCACAACGATGCCGGAGGCGACTGCGCGCGTGAGTACTCGTTCCCCCACAAGTTGACCAAAAAGCTCGTCTCACTGTCCGTCCTGGAAGGCGAACTCTATGGGCCTGAACGGTCCAGGCTTGCCGGCCGATTCGCCGCCGCCGGGCTGGAGCTGTCAGGATACAACCCGGCCGCGTTTGCCGACCATCTGGAATCACTGCAGAGTGAAATCATCACGGTTCACACGGGCGCCACAGGGTGGCGTGGTGAGCTTTATGTATCAGCCGCAGAGACGTCCGCACCCATGGGCTACAGCGGTAACAAGGTACGCTACAGCGGCAACGGGCGTGCAATCTTGGCGACACGTGGCACGCTGCAAGAATGGTTCGAAGGCGTCATGTCTTTCGCAGCGGCTAGCCCTTGCCTGATGCTTTCTCTAGGTGTTGGGTTTGCCGGACCTGCCACGTCGCTCGTCTCCAAAGAGTTGGGGGGTGGCTTGTGTCTCTACGGCGAATCGAGCCGCGGAAAGACAACGTGCGCCTACGCTGCCGCTAGCATCTACGGCAAGCGCCCTTCCTACGTCCACAAGTGGAAGAATACCGCGAACTTCATGCTGGCCACTCTTGAAGCGCACAACGACAACTTTGCAGTTTTTGACGAGTTCAAGACCGCGAGCCGTCTGGAGCTGCGAGACAATCCGCAGTTTCTTATCGCGGACGGTGAGACGCCAGGGCGTTGCAACATCAACGGCGAAGGCAAACCTAAGGGCCACTGGACGCTTCAAGTCCTCGTGACCAACGAACGATCCATGGAAGAGCAAATGCGCCTTTGGAACATAGAGGTCATCAACGGAGCTTCCGTGCGCATCCCAGGTGTTCAAGTGCCACACGACAAGCGCGGAATCTTCAATAGTTCAGAGTCGGTTGAAACCTCGGCCGGTTGCGTGAAGTACATCGAGCGAGTCACCGAGCGCTGTTATGGAAACGCGGGCCGCGTTTGGATTCAGGCGCTGGTGGACCGACGCGAGGAACTCACCGCAAAGCTGATTGAGCACACCGACCGGTTCGCCGACGCATGGTCCAAGGACTGTGACAGTCAGGCAGCGCGCGGTATTCGGCGATTCGCCTTCTGGGCAGCAAGTCTCACCGTAGCGCGCGAGGAGATTGGATTCGGCGACTACTTCACCCAAGCCAAGCTGGAGAGCGTCTTTGAAACCATGGCCTCGGAGTGGTCCGATAGCTTGTTCAACAAGGGGATGAGCTTGAGCGCCACCAACGTTGTGGCCTCGGTGCGCAAAAACCTTACTGCTCACGGAAGCCGCTTCGCGCGTCTCTCCCACGGCGTCTGGTCTGAGCCGCCAAACTGCCTTGGCTTCACGCGCGACTCAGAGCCAGGGACCTTTTACGTCTGGGCCGCGGCCTTCGACAACATCATCGGCGCGGCTAATAGAGATGTAGCCAAGGACGCCCTGATCGAAGTCGGCGCATTGGCCCAACGAGAGTCTAAGAAGGTGCGCGGACCACGGGAAGCCAAGGCCTATGCAATCTTGTTTTCTCCTCTTGAAAGCGGTTCTACGGTTCCGCGGTTCCAGAGCTCTCAAAATGCTGGATATGTTGACGCCGCCACCGGTGGAACCGGGGAACCCTTTGGCGAGGGGACAAGTCCGTTCGCGACATCAAGCTCGAAGGCGGTGGCATGATGGCGAGAATCCACCTTGTTTCAAAGCTCGGGTTTGACCGCGTCGCCCCCAACAGCAACACCATCGGGCGGGCCGTGTGGTCCGACCATCGTATCCGGCCCTACGTTCGCTTGGCCAGTGGCGCGCCCGTGTCAGGCCCCGCCGAGCATGAGTTACACGACGCATTCGACGCCGCATGCTTGGCCGATGACGAGTTCCTTCTCGCGGGCGATCTCGGCGACGGCCTCCCCGATGAGGTGGCGTGATGAGCGCCCACTTCGAAGCGCGCCAGCGACTCACCACCGAGGCCAAAGCCCAAGCCACGGCAAGCCCACGGGCCTTCCTCGCGAGGGTAGGCATTCACGCGCGCAGGGGCAGGGACTACCGGTGCCCCAAGTGCAGCCGCTTCCGGCTGTGCGCGTACCCCGCCAAGGACGGCGGCCACACCTTTACATGCCACAAGTGCAAGCCCGGGACACTCGACGCCATCGGGCTCTACCAGTGGGTGCATGATGCCACGTTCTCCGACGCCCGCGATTGGCTGCTCAGCATCACCGGCCTTGGCGATGTGGACACACGAGAGCCGCGCTCCATTCAAGCACCTCTTACCGCCCCAACGCAGCCCACCGAGCCCGACGCCTCGCGCATGACGATGGCGGCGTTCCGCGTGGGCGCATCGGCTCTCTTGCTGGCATCGCGACCTCTCACCCTGGACAGCACGGCCGGCGGCTACCTGGGCGCGCGTGGCCTGTTTGACATCGCGGTAGACACGGGGCTTCTTCACCTGGGCTCAACGCCCGCCGACGTGCGAAACCTTGCCCGGCGAGCGCGTGACAGCATCGGCGAGGATGTGGCCATACTGAGTGGCCTATGGCGCCCGGGCAACGACAAGAGCTTTGGACACGCCGTGTTCCCGTTCGCGGGCCACACCTTGCTGATTCCGTGGCTTGACTGCGAGGGGCGCATTGCTGGGCTCAGGCGCCGTGTTGTCGGGCCTCCGGGCGACTTGCCCAAGTACGTGGCCAGCAAGGGAGCTCCGGTGCCGCCGTTGCCGTTTATGCACCGAGGGGATGCCGCGTCGTGCATGAGCGAGGGCTTCTCCCGCCTGGTCATCACCGAGGGCGAGTTTGATGCGCTCGCGCTCCGGGCACGTGGCGAGGCGGAAGGCGTCATCCCGGGCGGCTGCCTTGTTGTGGCCACGGGCGGCGCAAGCATGACGGGGCGCTT
>JAYWGI010000496.1:0-4003 GCA_043779025.1 Myxococcales bacterium | reverse complement strand
AAGCTGTAGAATACAAGCCGCGCGGCGCGAGCTCCAAAGTTAGCTTCTCGTTAGAGGATGCGGACTTGGGCGAATTGGTGCGTGTCATCGGCCAACTCACGGGCAAGCGCTTTATCTTTGGCCCCAAGGTCAAGAGCATCAAAGCCAGCGTGTACTCGCCGCAGAAAATCACGGTAGCCGAGGCCTATCAAGCCTTCCTCACCATCCTTGACCAAAATGGCCTGACAGTGGTGCCGCACGGTCGTTTCCTCAAGATCATCGACACGGAAGGCGTGGCGTCTCAGGGCACGCCCATGATCGGTCCTGGCGGCACCGTGCCCACGGACGAGCGCTATGTCACCCACCTCAAGCGCCTCTCCCACATGAGCGCCGAAGAGGGCGCAGCCTTGCTCGGCAAGTTCAAGTCTAAGACGGCAAGCGTCGAGGCCTACGCGCCTGGCAACCTGCTCATCATCACCGACACTGGCGCCAACATCCGCCGCATGCTCTCTATTCTCGATCAAATCGACGTAGGCTCTGCGGGCGATCAGGTGTGGATCGAACCCATGCACTATGCAGCCGCTTCGGACGTCGCTGGTCGTATCGGAGAGCTCTTCGACGTGAAAGCCGGCGGCAGCGCTGGCAAAAAAGGCGCGGCCGCAGGGAACGGCGATTCCGGCAGCGGCGACCTGCATATCTCGAAAGTGATCTCTGACGATCGCACGAACTCGCTCGTCATTGTGGCAACCGAGAAAGCCTACCTGCGTATGCTTGAGTTCATCAAGCGCATCGACGTTCCTCAGACGGGCGAGGGGGAAGTGCACGTGGTCGCGCTTCAACACGCGGACGCGGTGGACTTGGTCAAGACCCTGAACGAAGTCGTGCAATCGGGCCAAGGTGGCAGCGGCCCCGCGCCGCAAAAAGGCGGCAATGTGCAGGCCAACACAAGCGTGTTCGAGGGCCCTGTGCGTGTGGCTGCCGACAAGTCCACCAATTCGGTACTTATCACTTCTTCGCTGCGCGATTTTGCTTCACTACGTAGCGTGATCGATCGTTTGGACCAGTCGCGTCGCCAAGTCTTCATCGACGCAGTGATCATGGACTTGAACGTTTCGCGAGCAGAAAAGCTAGGCTTTAAGTGGCACGGAGGTTTGCCTTTCAAGACGGAAGGCAACGATGATTCTCTCTTTTTGGGCGGGCTTGATGCGGCCGGTACCGCGCTACCCACGGGCGCGGGTGATTTGCTACAAGGTTTTGCGCTTGGCGTACGTGGCCCCGCCATTGCGGGCTCCGCGGGGCTTTTGGGCGGTCTTACAGGCGGCACCGGGCTCTCGATTCCAGCCTTTGGTGTGACCATGCAGGCGCTTACCTCCGATACTGATTCCGACGTGCTGTCGACGCCGCACATCCTGGCGACCGACAACGAGGACGCCGAAATCCGTGTGGGGCAGGACACACCCATTCAGGCGCCAGTAGGCGGCTTGGGGGGACTTGGTGGTCTTGCCGGTTTGGCAGGAGGGGCCGCGGGCGCTGGGGCTGGCGGATTGGCTGGGCTCGCAGGCTTGGCAGGTGGACTTGGTGGTGTGCAGGGCCAGCGCGCCAAGGTCGGCACGAAGATAAAGATCAAGCCGCACCTTAACGACTCCGATGAGGTCCGGTTGGACTTGCTCGAAGAGATAAGCGAAGTGGGTGCCCCCACACAAACCACCAGTGGCTTGGGCGGTATCCCCGTTATAGAGCGAACGGCCAACACCAAGCTGGTTGTGCGCGATCAGCAAACCGTAGTCATCGGCGGGCTTACGAGAAATGCCGTTCGGCGCTCGTCGAGCAAGGTGCCATTCTTGGGTGACATCCCGCTCATCGGCGCACTGTTTCGAAGCACGACGACTACGCGCGAGAAGACGAATCTCGTGCTTATTCTCACGCCCTACATCATCAAGAGCCAAGACGATTTACGCAAAGTCTACGAGCGCAAAATGCAGGAGCGGCAAGAGTTTTTAGACCGCTACTTTGTGTTCACCGCGGACCGCGAATACACGCCGCCCAAGGACTGGACGCGCACCAACGGCCTCATCGAGACCATGCGCCAGGCATCGCTGGAGCTTGCTGAGAAGCAACGCATGGATGAGCTCACCAAGCCACGTGAGCTAAAGACGCATACGCCAGGCACACCCTTGGACATGCCTGCGGTGGGCACCCGTGCAAGCAGCATGGGCGACGGCGGCGAGGAACCTGTGATCCAGCCTGCGGCGCGTGTGCGACCCAAGCTCAACGTCGATCGTTTGGAGCGCTAAAGGTGACCGAGCCGCGCTTCATTGGAGAGATCCTAGCCCGGCGCGCGGGCGTGCTCGCGGAGCGCATGGAGCCGCTGTATGCGCTTCAGCGTGAGCGCGGCGCAGACATCTTAGACTTGGTCATCTCGGGCGGCATTTGCGACGAAGCCACCGTCGGCCGGGTACTTGCCGAAGAGGCCGAGTTGCCTTGGGTCGAAAAAGTATCGCACGACATCATCTCTACGGAGCTCGTCGTGCGCGTGCCCATTGGCTTCGCCAAAGCGCACAAAGTAGTGCCTATCTCCGAGACCGAAGGCGCCGTGCAAGTCGCCATGGCCGACCCCTTCGATCAAGATGTCCTAACCGATTTACGGATGCTTTTCCGTAAGCAAGTGCAGGTGCAAGTCTCGGGTGCGGTGCAAGTGGTCGAGGCTATCAACCGCGTTTATGAGCGCGATGCAGGCCGGGGCGAACTGTCTGCTAACGGTGAGTCCGAAGGCGAAGAAGACGCTGGCGACATTCTGGACTCTGACGACGATGCTCCGGTGATTCGCTGGGTCAACTCACTTTTCTTGCAGGCGATGAAGGAGCGCGCGAGCGATATTCACATTGAGCCCGAAGAGAAGGAGGTGCTCGTGCGCTTTCGTATCGATGGGGAGCTTTACGTCGTGCGCCGCGCTCCGCGTAACTTTATGAGCAGTATCGTTTCGCGCATCAAGATTGAGAGCGAGCTCAACATCGCCGAGAAGCGCCTCCCGCAGGACGGACGTATCGCGAAGAAGATCGCCGGCAAGGCCTTCGACATCCGCGTGAGCACGATCCCCACAAGCCGAGGCTACGAACGCATCGTCATGCGCTTGCTCAACAAGAGCAGCGTGCTGTTGGACTTGCCCGACTTGGGCTTTTCGCCGCGTGACTTCTCGCTGATGGACGATCTCATCCATCAGCCCAACGGCATCATTTTGGTCACGGGCCCCACGGGCTCTGGCAAGACGACCACGCTGTACGCATGCCTCAATCGCATCAACCAGCCCAACGTGAACATCCTGACGGCTGAAGATCCGGTCGAGTACGAGCTTGCGGGTATTCATCAACTCCACGTGCAGCCAAAAATCGGCCTCACGTTTGCGAGCGCATTGCGCGCCTTTTTGCGCCAGGATCCGGACGTGGTCATGGTGGGCGAGATTCGCGACAAGGACACAGTGGAGATTGCGATCAACGCTTCGCTCACCGGTCACTTGGTGCTCTCTACCATCCATACCAACGACGCTCCCGGCGCCATCACCCGTATGATGGACATGGGCGTCGAGCCTTTTTTGCTGCGTTCAAGCGTGATTGGCATTTTGGGTCAGCGTTTGGTGCGTGTACTCTGCCCGCATTGCAAGGTGCCGTACGAGGCCTCAAAGCTGGACTTGGAGGAGCTTGGACTCACAGCTGAAAAGCGCGCCTTCCGCGCTCAGCGCTTGAACAACACCAACTCCAAATATGTTCGGCGCGATGTGCCCAACGACGCGTTGCTCGACTTCTCACCCAAGTCGCCGCCCATCTTTTATAAGCAGGGCGGCTGCGACAAATGTGCCAACACGGGCTTTGCCGGGCGCCGCGGTATCTACGAGCTCATGGTGATGGACGACGGCATCGCACCGCTTATTTTGCGCAGCGCGGACGCCCAAACCATCAAGAAAAAAGCAGTGGAAACGGGAATGGACACCATGCGCGATGACGGCGCCCGGAAAGTAATCTTGGGCCTC
>JAYWGI010000495.1:0-4015 GCA_043779025.1 Myxococcales bacterium | reverse complement strand
CGCGGCCGCGAGGACAGCGCTGTGCCCGTGTGTTTGCACGCGGCCGTGGTGCTTCTGAGCGAAGGACGCTTTGTGAATTTGTTCGTCAAAGACCTCTCAGACGAGGTGGAGTCCCAGGCGCGGATGATGTACGACGCGCAGCATGATCCGCTCACAGGCTTGCTGAACCGGCGCGCGTTCGCGGAGATTTTAACGCTCCGCATGAGCCAAGCCACCCTGCGTGGCCAGCGGGTGGGCGTGGTGTTCGTCGACATCGACCACCTCAAATATGTAAATGACAGCCTGGGGCATGCCGCCGGCGACGAGCTCATTGCAGAAGTTGCGCGTAGAGTCCTGGCCATCGCCGCCGGCTGCACACTCACGCGCTTCGGCGCCGATGAGTTTGTGATCGCCGTACCAGACGCAGGAGACGGACAGCGTGTGATGGATTTGGCGGATCGGATATTGCGCGCGAACCAGGAAGTGCTCACGGTCGGTGGCGACCCCTTCCACACCTCGGTGAGTATCGGAGTGGTGGTGCAAGGCCACGCACATGCCGTCGCCGACGACATGCTTCGCGACGCAGACTCGGCCGTGCACTGCGCCAAGGAGGGCGGCCGAAACCGCGTCGCTGTATTCGAAGAAGGCATGCGGCGCCTTGCGTTTCAGCGTGTAGAAACAGAGCGTGCACTGCGCCGCGCAGTGCGCAACGAAGAGTTTTTCTTGGTGTACCAGCCCACGTTCGACGCCCAAAGTCACCTCACTGGCTTCGAGGCCCTGGTGCGTTGGGATGCCCCCGAGCGCGGCATTGTTTCGCCCTTAGAGTTTATCCCCCTCGCCGAAAGCACGGGCCTCATCGTACCGCTCGGCACATGGGTGCTGCGCGAGGCGGTGCGTACGCGCGCCCTCTGGGGTCGTGAGCATCCGGCATGCGAGGGCGCGACCATCAGCGTCAACATCTCAGCCGCCCAGTTGCATGATGCGAGCTTCCTGCGTGCGCTTTCTGACGTGCTCGCCGAAACCGGCTTGCCGGCGGAAAAGATCGTCCTTGAAATGACCGAGTCCGTGCTCATGGCCGACGCCGAGGCGGTAACGGCCAGATTGACCGATCTCAAGGCTTTGGGTGTGCGTCTGGCCGTGGACGATTTCGGAACCGGCTACTCATCGCTCGCTTATTTGCAGCGTTTTCCGGTTGATGTTCTCAAAATCGACCGCGCTTTCGTCAAGAATCTGCCTCATAGCCAAAGCGACTTCGAGATCGCCAAATTGGTGATCACACTCGCCAAGACGCTGAAACTCGGTGTGGTGGCCGAAGGCGTCGAAACCCTGGGCCAGCTCGAAGCGCTTACGAGCTTGGGCTGCGAGGTCTTCCAAGGCTATTACTTTGCCAAGCCTCTGGGCGAGCGCGAAGCCGGCATGCTCTTGGCCTCTATGGACGACGAGAACATCACCGACAGCCACATCAGGCCGCGAGGCGCCGCAAGCACCGACGAAGGCCTCGCCGTCGCCATGCTGCGCGCGTCCACCCGCATGTCATCCTGAGCCGCCCCCGCCGTATCATCCTGAGCCGAAGGCGAAGGACCTCCCGACCGCACCGCTCGCAGATCGCCCCCCCGGGCTGTATTCTACACTGCTCGCATAACTCTTGGTCGCGCTCGCCGAGGGGACTAAGGTCAGGGTCATGGAACTTGCTGGCCTCCCGGTCTTCGGCACGGTGTTGCTCTACGCGGTCATGATCGCTGCATCTTACACCTTTGCGGTGTCGGTGCAGGCGGGTGCGTCGCGAAGTCTGATCAAGTTGCAAGCTGCACGCTATGGGGCCTACGGCACGGTCGGCCTCATCGCTTCGGCGGTGCTGGTGCTGGCCTACGCCTTCGTCACGCATGACTTCAGGCTGCGCTACGTGGCAGGCCACTCCGACCGAACGATGCCGCTCGGGTTCCTGTTCAGCGCGCTCTGGGGCGGCCAAGATGGGTCGCTGCTGTGGTGGATGTTCTTGCTCAGCGTCTACATCGGGCTTTGCGTCAAATTCCTTGGCAAAAAGCACATCGATTTGCAGCCCTACGTGATCGCCACGCTCATGGTGGTGGTTTTTTTCTTCTGCGTGATCATGAACTTTGCGGCCAACCCTTTTGGGGTGCAACTTGGCGCGGTGCCCGCAGATGGCAAGGGGCTCAATCCGCTCCTGCAAGACTTCTACATGATCATCCACCCCCCCAGCCTCTACACAGGCTTCGTGGGCGCCACGGTGCCGTTTGCGTTTTGCATCGCGGGCCTCGTGAGCGGCCGGCTCGACACCGAGTGGATTCGCGCGAGCCGCAAGTGGATGCTGTTCTGCTGGATGTTCCTCAGCATCGGCAACGTGCTGGGCATGCTCTGGGCCTACAACCTGCTCGGGTGGGGCGGCTACTGGGCGTGGGACCCAGTGGAGAACGCCGCGTTCATGCCCTGGCTGGTGGCCACCGCGTACTTGCACAGTGTGATGATCCAAGAGCGCCGCGGCATGTTCAAGGTGTGGAACGTGTTCCTTGTTTGCCTCACGTTCTTCATGACGATCTTCGGCACGTTTCTTACGCGCGCCGGACTCATCGCAAGCGTTCACGCCTTTGCGCAGAGCGCCATCGGCATCTACTTCGTCTACTTCCTGCTCACCATCGTGGCAGTGACATACACGCTCGTACTCTACCGCTGGCCCGAGCTGCGCGACTACCCGCTGAGGCCCGAGCTGCGCAAACATGCGCTCATTGCAGGCTGGTTGGTGGCTTTGGCCATCGGCCCCGGCTTCTGGGTCTTGTTCACCCTGCTGCATCTGCCAGTGATGGCCAGCATCATCTTGTTCGGCATCTTGGTAGGGGCCTCAGTGTTCTTCGCGCTCGAGAAGGTGTATTTTCCACTCTATGCAAAACACACGCGTCGCAATGTAGAGATCGAGTCCTGGAAGTCGCGCGAGTTCACCTACGTGATGAATAACTGGGCACTCATGAGCTTCTTGACCTTCGTACTCGTGGCCACCATGTTCCCCGCCATCAGCGAAAAGTTCTTCGACGAAAAGGTCACCGTCGGACCTCCTTATTACAACGCATGGGTTCAGCCTTTGGGCTTGGGCATCTATACCCTCATGGGGGTGGGCACCATTTTTGGCTGGAAAAAGACAAGCGATTCGTCTCTTCGCGCTGCTTTTAAATGGCCGCTCATTGTCACGGTCATCACCATCGCGTTGCATTCACTGATAGGCCGCAAGCTCGGCTTCCCGGCTGTGGTGTGGGCACCTCCCGTTTACGAAGGCGCAATGGGCACAGTGCTACGCGTTTATAATGCGTTCACGCCCGTGATCGCCGTCGCGGTGGTTGCGTTCAACCTCTCCGTCATCGCACGTGAGTTCAACGCGCTTGTGCGCTCGCGCGAGAAAGAAGACGAAACCAAGACGCCAATCTGGCTCTGGTTGTTCGGGGTCGTGCCCGGGCTCATTCACATGCTGACTTCGCTCCCGGCTGCCGGCCGCAGGCGCTACGGCGGCTACGTGGTGCACGCGGGCCTCGTGGTCATGTTGCTTGGCTTCACGGGGCAGTCCTGGCACGAGACCCAAGAGATGCAGCTTTCTCCTGGCCAAAGCTATGATTTTGCAGGTTACACGCTGCGCTACGAGAAACCACGCATGGAAGTCGAGACTGAGAAGCGCATCATCCGCGCCGACGTCACGGTGTTCAAAGGCGGCCAGGAGGTAGGCAAGCTTGCCCCCGGAAAAGACATCTTCAAAAAGCAGCCTGGCTCGCCCACCACCATCGTGGCAAAGCTCCATTCGCTGCGAGAAGATCTCTACTTGGTGCTGGGGCAAGCCAACCCCCAAACCAAGGTGGCGAGCTTCCAGGTGCACATCAACCAGTTGGTGGGCCTGGTGTGGGGAGGCTGCCTTATCCTGCTTCTAGGAGCTGTGGTCTGCATGTGGCCCGAGCCTCAGGTTGACGAGTCCCGCGCGTGGCGTTGGAGTCGCGGCATGGCCGGTGTTGCAACAGCCATGATGTTTGGTGTGTTGCTC
>JAYWGI010000494.1:0-12716 GCA_043779025.1 Myxococcales bacterium | reverse complement strand
TCCAAGTCCACAGTGCTCCGTGGTAGAGTCGCACCGATGAACTTTTCCACGTTCCGACAGCGCGCGGTGACGGGTGTTATCTCCGGGCTCTTTACCGGGCTGTCCTCCGCGGCACGCAGCGTGTCTTTTCGGAACCCCGCCAAACACGGCGTCGAGGTGTTCAAAGATGTGCCGTACCGTAGCCCGCTCGACCGCAGTGGCGATCATCTTCTAGACGTGTACCGCCCGGCTCACATGGGCGTTGAGCCGCGCCCCGTCGTGCTTCACGTGCATGGCGGCGGCTTCACCATCTTATCCAAAGATACCCATTGGCTCATGGGTATGCGTTTGGCTCGCATGGGCTATGTGGTGTTCAACATCAACTACCGCTTGGCGCCCAAGGGCCGGTTTCCTCTCGCCTTCGAGGACTGCGCCGACGCATACGCATGGGTGGTGCAGAATGCACATATCTACGGCGGCGATATTTCTCGCTTCGTGCTCGCGGGCGAGAGCGCCGGCGGCAATTTGGTAAGCGCCTTGGCCCTTGCGGCGGTCACGGTGCAGCCGGATCCGGGCGCGCATCGTGTGTTTGAGAGCGGTGTTGTGCCGCGCGCGGTGGTGCCCATTTGCGGCATGCTGCAGGTGAGCGATGTCGCGCGTCACGCCCGTGGCAAGAAGCACAGCGTGCTTGCGCTGAGCCGTATGCAGAAGATCGAGGCGTCGTATCTGCCGCAAGATGGTCGCGCGAACTTTGGCCTCGCAGACCCATTGCTTGTGGCCGAGAGCGAGCTCAAGGCGCTGCGCCCGTGGCCTGCATTTTTCCTACCCTGCGGAACTTGGGACCCGGTGCTCGATGACACAGTGCGCATGGGCCCTGCACTGCAGCGTGCAGGCGCGCGTGCCGAAGTGAGGCTGTACGCCGGCGAACCACACGCGTTTCACGCGCTCGTGTTTCGCAAAAAAGCGCGCGCGTGTTGGAGGGACATCGGGCGCTTTTTGGACGAGGTGCTTGGGGAGACGCGCGCCGTGCCAGTCGCTTCGCGTCGAGCCTGACCGATAGTCAGTTTGCTGCGTAGGTTTTGCGGCGCGTTTGCGGTGCACCGCGCAGCCAACTCAGGTATGCACGCAGCCGTGCTCATGAACCATCTGTCATCACGTGCGGCGGTTTGGACGCTGATGTCCCTTGCCTCTGCGTTGCCTCGTGTTGCTTCGGCGGCGGAAACCCCGCTGGGGGCGAAGCCGCAGGATCAAGCCGCGCCTCCACTCGTCAAGCTGGTGGCGCCCAAATTGCTCGAAGACCCGGGCGCCGAGTATCCGCGTCAGGCCGTGCTCGATGGCATCAAAGACACCGTAACCGTGGTGGTCTCCTTGGAGCTCGATGCGACGGGCAAGGTGGTTCGCTCGTCGGTGGTGACGCCTCAGGGCCATGGGTTCGACGAGGCCGCGTTGAAGGCGGCCGAAGGGATTCGCTTCGAGGCTGCCACACGCGACGGCGTGGCCATTGCGGCCAAGGTCAAGCATCGCTATGAATTCAAAGTGCCAGCCTCCGTGCTCACGGTGCGCGTGCTCTCGGCCGAGAACGACAAGCCTGTTGTAGGCGCTGTGGTGCGTCTCACGCGTGTGCTCTCACCTACCGAAGCAGTGGCGCCCGAAGCTCCGTTTACGGGCCCTAGCAACAGCGACGGCGCGTACCCGTCGGAGATGCCTTCCGGCCGTTACACCTTGCAAGTCACCGCACCTGAGGGTTTTGTAGATCCTGAACCCAGCACGATCGAGCTCAGCGTAGGCGAGTCTCAAGCGGTGCTGGTGCGCCTGGGGCTCAAGGTGACGCCCAAAGTGGTCGGCAGCGACGAAGCTGTGCTCACCGTGCGCGCGCGCTCCAAGCGTCCGGCCCGCGAAGTCACCAAGCGTACACTCGAGCAGCGGGAGCTTTCACGCATCCCCGGCACTGGTGGAGACGCGTTGCGCGCCATCACCTATTTGCCAGGTGTAGCGCGTCCGCCAGGCCTTGCCGGCTTGCTCATCGTGCGCGGCTCCGCGCCGCAGGACACGACTGTTTACGTGGATGGTACACCCATCCCAATCATCTACCACTTCGGCGGCTTGAGCTCCGTCATTCCGACCGAGATGGTCGAACGCCTAGACTTCTATCCCGGCAACTTTAGCTCCCAGTACGGGCGCGCGATGGGCGGCATCGTGGACGTAGGCTTGCGTGAACCGAAGTCCGATCGCTTGCACCTCATGGGTCAGATTGACCTCATCGATGCGCGCGCCATGGCAGAGGGCCCAGTGGGCAAATCGGGTTGGCGCTTTGCGGTCGCTGGGCGGCGATCGTGGGTAGACGCGTGGCTAGGTCCGGTGCTGGAGGCCACGGGGTCGAGCGTCACGGCCGCGCCCGTTTACTACGACGGTCAGGCGGTCCTCGAGAAGAACTGGAGCGAAAAGCACGACTTGCGCATCGCGTTCTTCGGGTCGAGCGACAACCTCAAGTTGCTTCTGAGAAGCGGAAGCGGATCAGAGCCCGCGCTCACTGGCGGGGTGGGAATTTCGACCTCTTTTTGGCGCGTTCAGGCGCGATACAAATACAAGTTTTCGGATGCAACCGAGTTCAAGACGACGGCGGCTTACGGCAACGACTCCATACAATTCTCGCTTGGTGATCTCTCTTTCAGGTTGAACTCGCACCCCGTGTCACTGCGTTCCGAGCTCACACACAAGCTGTCGCGTCGCGTAGCGATGAATGTGGGTATGGACTGGCTGTATACCCCGTACGACATTTCGATACGGCTCCCTCCGATTCCGACGCCCGGCGAGCCGCCATCGGGTCCGTTCTCGGCGCGCCAACCGCTTACCCTCAACGAGGGAGCGCAGCTCTATCGACCTGCACTCTACACGGAGTTCGAGCTTACGCCGTGGAAGGGTGGGCGTGTGGTCACCGGCGCGCGTCTCGACTACTCCAAGGAGACAAAAAACTGGGACCCGGCACCGCGCTTTGTCGCACGGCAAGACCTTAGCTACGGCACGGGCAAGCGCACGACAGTGAAGGGCGGCATCGGTCTCTTCCGACAGACGCCGCAGCCTCAGGACACCAACTCTGTCTTTGGCCAATCGGGTATTACATCCAACCGCGCGGTTCACTACACGCTCGGGCTGGAGCGTGAGTTTACCCCGCAGATAGAGGCGTCGGTGGAGGGGTTCTATCGAGACCTCGACAACCTCGTTGTGCCTGCGCTTGGAAACCAGGGCTCAGGCTACTCGATGGGAATCGAGACCTTGGTGCGGTACAAGCCCGATGACCACTTCTTCGGGTTCTTGGCGTACACGCTGTCCCGCAGCGAGCGTCGCAATACCGATACCGACATGCTCCGGCTGTTCCAGTACGATCAAACTCATATTCTTACCGCCACGGGAAGCTACCGTTTGGGCAAAGGATGGGAACTGGGGGCCTCGGCGCGCTTGGTTTCAGGGAGTATGACGACCCCCCGGCAGTATGGGTTCTTCGATCAGTCTGTGGGCACGTACAGCCCCATTGCCTTCCCTCCGTTTGGGGAGCGGCTGCCCATGTTTAAGAAGCTCGACATCCGCGTCGACAAGGCCTGGGTCTACAAATCGTGGACGCTCAAGGCCTATCTAGACCTGCAGAATGCAACCAATCAAAACAACCCAGAGAGTGTAAGCTACAATTACAATTCGACCCAGCGCCAGTACGGAGCAGGTCTGCCCATCATTCCAAGCTTGGGCGTGCGAGGTGAGCTGTGAACACAAAAGCATTCGTTTTGCTGGGCGCCGTTGCGGCCCTCGTTGCGTGCAGCGGCACCGAGTTCGACCCGCAGAACATGGTGCAAGGCGTGCGTATCTTGTCGGCGCGCGCCGACAAGCCGTATGCCAAACCGGGCGAGAGCGTGACACTCGATCTGCTTGTTGCCGACGGCCGCAAGGACAAGACCAGGCCGCTCAAGACCATGTGGTTCCCGTTTGTCTGTGCCAACCCGCGCGCAGACGCTTACTTCAATTGCTTCGCGCCGCAGCCAGGGCAATTAGGAGGCACAAGCTCGGCTTTGTCGGCGCTACCACGAGGGATAGACTTGGCTTCCTTGCTGCCGAATGGCACGTCGTACACTTTCACGATGCCGGACGCCGTACGGCCCAAAGCGGGGTCTCAGGAGCCCTCTGGGACGGTGTTTGTGTTTAACGCGGCGTGTGCCGGGCGCTTACTGGTGAAGGAGGTGGACCCGAATCAAGGACCACAAGGTGTTCCGCTCCAATGCGTGGACGAGGCGGGAGACCCACTGGGCCCGGACGACTATGTCATCGGCTTTACGCGCGTCTTTGCCTACACCACCCGACAGAATGCGAATCCGGCCATCGATTACATGCTTTTCGATGGCGCGAGGGTCGACCTTGCGGCAGGCGTTTCGGTTGCGGCATGCAAGGAGTCCAAAGCTGAAGACTGCCCCGAGCATAAGGTGGACGTCGTGTTGAAGCCTGGTAGCCAGGAGCTAAATGGTAGTGAAAAAGCTGCCGATGGTACGCCGCTCAAGGAGGTGGTGTGGGCGACCTACTACGCCAGCGCCGGGCGCTTTGACAGCGATGCACGGCTCTTGTTCGATGCCCGCGAGGGCGAGGTTTCGGGGCGCGATAACAAGTATTTCGCCAAGTCAGAGGCCGCTGCGACGGCCACGATGTGGGTTGTTGTAAAAGACAATCGCGGTGGCGCCGATTGGTTAACCATTCCGCTCAACGTCCGGTAATCTTTAGGGCTAGATGGCCCAGCCTACCCACGCCGCATCTCATTCTCGCCGTCGTGCACGCGCGCTCACCTCCGGGCTGCGCGTGTTGCTTTGTTCGCTGTTGGTGATGGCGTGTTCCAGCACAACGGCCTTGCCCGACGAGGACAAGACCGTTTCGGCAGCGGAGTTCGACCCGGGCGCACTGATGGAGAACACGAGTTTTCTGAGCGCACCTGCGCCGCTTAAACGCATCGACAACTTCCTGTCTCACACGCCCTACAAGCGGGCGAGGCGGAGCTTTCTTTCGAGCTATTATTCAAACGGCTACAGCGCCGCCTTTGGTTTGCTCACGGCGGCGAGCAAGCACCGCGTCACGCCTCGGCTCTTGCTTGCCATTTTGCAGGCGCGGCGTGGCTTGGTCGGGATGGACCGCTACCCCGTGGGCAGCCCCGCGAGCGTAGAGTACGCGTTCGATTGCGGCTGCTCGAGCGCGAAGACGTGTGACGTCGCCCAAGGGGGATTGGACCGGCAGTTCGATTGCTTGGGCTCGCAGCTTCGCGCGGCTTATGACGATGCGCGTCTGCTCGGAAAGACGAGCCGCGGCTACGGCAAGGGTATCGAATTTGTAAGCGCAGACGGCATCAAGGTAACGCCCGCGTCGGACGCCACTGCAGCCATTTATGAGATCTCGCCGCGCGTGGGCGTGAGCGATCTCACGGGGGCGTGGCTTATCTGGAACATCTACAATCTCTATGGTGGCAGTGGCACGGGCGAGATTCTCGAAGGGCCTTCGACCACCGCAGAACATACGTTCGTCGGTGCCTCATGCAGCAAAAATGCTGAGTGCGAAGACCCTGTGTTGGAGGGCGCCGTGTGCCGCATCGTCGGGCTTCTGGGTACGTGCACTGTGCCGTGCAGTGGGGACAACAAGTGCGACCAGACCACCATCACGGGAGAGGCTGGCTTGTGCGTCGCCATGAGCGCCACCGAGAAAATATGCTTGCCGCAATGTGACCCCGCCAAGAAGGGGCAATGCGGCGAATTTGTGTGCACGCCGCGCAAGGATCCCGGCGGCAAATCGATCAACGTGTGTGTACCAGGAGGAGTGACTTGAAGAAGAATTACGTGCTCGACACGAACGTGCTGCTTCACGACCCCAAATCGATCTTCAAATTCGAAGACAACAACGTGGTGATCCCCATCTACTGCATCGAAGAGGTGGATCAGTTTAAGAAGGAAGGGTCTGAGCGAGGCCGCAACGCGCGTCACATCGCGCGAATTCTCGACGAGCTGCGAGAGAAGGGATCGCTGTCTACGGGCGTGGTTCTGGAGTCCGGGGGCACACTGCGTGTAGCGGTGCCAGACCGTTTGCCTGAACTGCCCAGTGCGCTGGACCGCACGACGATGGACCAAGCTATTTTGCAGACAGCATTTGAGGTGCGCAAAATCGATCTGGCGACGCCCACCGTATTTGTGACCATGGACACCAACTTGCGTATCCGCGCAGATGCGTTGGGCATGGCCTCGGAGACCTACGAGAATCAGCGCATCGAGTCGGACGATTTGGACAGCGGTGTCCGTGAGATTGATGTCCCCTCAAGCGACATAGATGCTTTCTTTGAGACGGGTCGCTACGAGCCTAAAAACCTGGAGGACTTCCGCCCCAACTTGTGTGTCGTGCTCCGCGCCGAGGGGAACCCTTCGCACACTGCGCTCGGCCGTTTTCACGCTGACGAGAAAGCGGTACTCCCGCTTCGCACTCCGCGTGAGGGTGTGATGGGCATCCGTCCTCACAATCGCGAGCAGAGTTTTGCGCTCGACTTGCTGCTCGACGAAAACATTCGCTTGGTGACCTTGGTGGGCAAAGCCGGCACTGGCAAGACCATGCTGGCCCTCGCAGCCGCCCTCAAGCGCACGGTCGAAGACGGCTTGTATACGCGCATGTTGGTGTCACGCCCCGTGATGCCGCTGGGCAAGGATATCGGTTTTTTACCAGGCGATGTGGACGAAAAGTTGAACCCCTGGATGCAACCCATTTTTGACAATCTGGAGTTCATTTTCGGCGGCGCCAAAAAAGGCCCGCGCGCCTACGCGGAATTGCTTGAGAGCGGCCAACTGCAAGTCGAGCCGCTCACCTACATTCGTGGTCGTTCGTTGCCATCGCAGCTTATGATCGTGGACGAGGCGCAGAACCTCACGCCGCACGAGGTCAAGACGATCATCACGCGCAGTGGCCAAGGCACCAAGATCATCCTCACGGGCGACCCCGGACAGATCGACAACCCCTACGTCGACAGCGCGACCAACGGCCTTACCAGTGCGGCAGGGCGCTTCAGCGGAAGCCCTCTCGCCGCACATATCGTGCTCAGCAAGGGGGAGCGATCCGAATTAGCTGAACTGGCAGCGAATGTGCTCTAGACCCCTCAATACTTGTCACGCTTCGCTAAGGATGGCGGCGTGGTGGCGGAGGTGATCTTCTATGAAGGTTTGAATGAACCAATACGAGTGGTCGTAGCCCGTGGGCTCGCGCAGGGTAAGTCTTTGGCCGCTCTCGCTTGCCGCTTCGCGGAGGGCGTGTGGGTGCAGTTCGCGATGTAGAAACTGATCGCTGAGACCCTGATCTACGAGAATATTCGCTGGGTGCGGCGAGGCGCTCATGAGCATGCACGCGTCCCATGCGGCCCACGCGCACGCGTCGTCCCCTAAATAGTTGGCGAAGGCCTTCTTGCCCCAGGGCACGTTCATCGGATTGCAAACAGGGGCAAACGCGCTCACCGAATTCCATCGCGTGGGGTTGCGCAGCGCAGTGACCAGCGCGCCGTGCCCGCCCATGGAGTGACCAAAGATGCCGCGCTTGTCGGTGCGCACGGCGAAGTGGGCTTCGATGAGTGCGGGCAGCTCGTCGTTTACGTAGGAGCCTATGCGGTAGTGCGGCGCCCATGGCTCCTGCGTCGCATCGACATAGAAGCCCGCGCCCACGCCGAAGTCCCATGCGTCGCTGTCCCCCGGCAGGTTGAGCCCTCGTGGGCTGGTGTCGCATGCGACGAGTGCGAGCCCGAGTTCCGCGGCCATGCGCTGCGCGCCGGCCTTGATGAAAAAGGTCTCCTCAGTGCACGTGAGACCCGCCAAGTAGTAGAGCGCGGGCACCGGACCCTGCGCCGCGGCGGACGGCAGGAATACGCCGAAGCGCATCTCGGTGCCTGTGCACTGTGACAGATGCTTGTAGAATGCTTGGGTTCCACCAAAACACGGCGTGCTGCTTTTGAGTGTGATTTCGCTCATGATCGCAAGGTGGCTTAGAACAGAACCACGCTGCGAATGGACTCGCCTGTGGTCATCATGTCGAATGCCTTGTTGATGTCGTCGAGCGGCAACTTGTGGGTGATGAGCGAATCGATGTCGATCTTCTTGTTCATGTACCAGTCCACAATCTTGGGCACATCGGTGCGGCCGCGCGCGCCGCCAAAGGCGCTGCCCTGCCAACGGCGCCCGGTGACAAGCTGGAAGGGTCGCGTGCTGATCTCTTGTCCGGCTCCGGCCACGCCGATGATGGTCGAGACGCCCCAGCCCTTGTGGCAGCACTCCAGCGCCTGGCGCATGAGCTCCGTGCTGCCCACGCATTCGAAGCTGTAGTCTGCGCCGCCGCCCGTGAGCTCCACGAGGTGACCGACGATGTCGCCCTTGATGTCGCCTTTAAAGTCATTGGCGTTCACGAAGTGCGTCATGCCAAACTGGCGCGCCAAGGCCTCACGCCCGGGGTTGATGTCTACGCCAACAATCATGTCGGCACCGGCCATGCGCGCGCCTTGGATCACGTTGAGCCCGATGCCGCCTAAGCCAAACACTACGACGGTGGAGCCGACCTCGACCTTGGCTGTGAACACCACGGCGCCGATGCCCGTGGTGACGCCGCACCCGATGTAACAGATCGACTCGAAGGGGGCATCCGACCGCACTTTCGCGAGCGCAATCTCGGGGAGCACAGTGTAGTTGGCGAAGCTGGAGCAGCCCATGTAATGCAGCACCGGCTTGCCCTTGTACGAGAAGCGCGAGGTGCCATCGGGCATCAGGCCGCGGCCTTGCGTACTGCGAATTCGCTGACACAAATTGGTTCTTGGGTTGAGGCAGTAGTCGCAGGTGCGGCACTCGGGTGTGTAGAGCGGGATGACATGATCGCCGACTTTGAGGTCCGTGACGCCGGGGCCCACCTCGACCACAATGCCTGCGCCCTCGTGGCCCAGCACGACGGGGAACATGCCCTCGGGGTCACCGCCGGAGAGCGTGAACTTGTCGGTGTGGCAGACGCCGGTGGCTTTGATTTCGACGAGCACTTCGCCGAACTTGGGCCCCTCAAGTTGCAGGGTTTCGATCTGAAGTGGTTTGCCTGATTCGAAGGCCACTGCTGCGCGTACGTCCATGCGCTACGTTGTTACCATATTGCTCAGCCCCCGCGTCGCCCAGCTGCTGCTTGACAAAGCCGCGCTCTACAACCGCCCGGCGTTTGTGGAGCGCGATCCGCTGAGCATCCCGCGCCAGTTCACCAAGCGGCAAGACGTGGAGATTGTGGGCCTCTGGACGGCGGTGCTTGCTTGGGGCGGGCGCGCGGTGATCTTGCGAAATGCGCAGCAACTCGTGGAGCTAATGGACGGCGCGCCGCACGACTTTGTGGTGGGGCACACGGCGCGCGATCTCAAGCGCTTCGAGGACTTCAAGCACCGCACCTTCAACGGCGTGGACGCCGTGTGCTTTGTGAAGTTCTTGCGGCACCACTATGCGGCCCACGATTCGCTAGAAAGTGCATTCTGCATGCAAGTGGCGCGTGGCGCGCAGACCATTGAGCCCGGCCTCGTGGCCTTCGCCGAGCGCTTTGCTGGCTCCCCCCACTACCTCGCGCGCACCCGCAAACATGTCTCGAGCCCCGCGCGAGGCAGCGCGTGCAAGCGCCTCTGCATGTTCTTGCGATGGATGGTCCGCCGTGACGCGCAAGGCGTAGACCTGGGCCTGTGGACCAGCATTTCGCCTTCTCAACTGGTGATGCCGCTGGACGTACACGTGGTGCGCGTCTCCCGCGCGCTAGGCCTCATGCAGGGCGACAAGGTGAACTGGCAAAGCGCGCTTGCGCTCACGGCCGTTCTTCGCGAGCTGGACGCCGAGGATCCGGTGCGCTTCGATTTTGCGCTGTTCGGCTTGGGCGTCGAGGGGGAGATGTGAGGGGGATCCCTGAACGCTAAGGGCGCGAAGGGACTTTTACCCGCGGGAACGTGTCGATGTCTTTCCGGATCTTCTCCGCCTCAACAACGCAGTAGGTTTCATCGTTGGCCAACTTCAATATGTCGAGCACATCACTTCCGTCACTCAACTGCGCGGCATTCGCAATGCTGCTAAGAGATGCCTTGATCAGACGGTCAAATAGCGTCTGACTCTCGTTGTCCACGCGCAGCGGTTGCCAGCGCTCAGTTAGGGATTCGGGAGCGGTAAACCCCTTCTGCCTCCGCAGGTTGTCGAGGGACTGCCCAAAGAGAACGCGAGCCTTATGTTTTGCTTCGTCCGCTGCGATGTATGACTTGGAGGCATCGTCGGAGTTTGAATCCTCGCTTGTCCACTCAAGAAGAAAGTCGCGCGCGGCCCTTAATGTCCCTTGGCGCCCGGCACCGAGCTCGCGCGTGCGCAACGTTGTCCTGACAGGCGCGTGTTGGTGGATATGCAAAACCAGAATATTTGAGTCTCGGTCAACTCGCAGTTCCAACACACCAATTTCCGCGGAACGAGCAAGCGACAAAACCTCGTCCTCAAGGCGCTCGTCGGAGCCGCTCGGGTCCATGAAAATAAGCCATGATTCGTTCGCCCACCGTGAGTTCGCAGCCGTCTCGGCAATTGCAGTGAACCACCTGTCGCGGCGGCGCCCTAGACTCCATTTAAGCTCGATTGAACTGAGAATTGCATCCGGGCTGGCGTCGACCGAACGAAACACGTCTGCATCACCGTCGTCGTCAAAGTAGTCTGAGAGCTCAGTTCGTGAGCTCGCTCTTATCATTAACATATCCGGGTTTGCCCAGACCTCTCGGTCGCTGGTGTTGGGCAATGAGTAAGCGCGCGCTTTGAAATGTTGGCTCAGTGCCACTGTGAGCGGGAAGTGCAAAAGGGATTCCCAATGTTGATTCACGCGTTTCTGAGCGCCGACCGCTTCGTCGGCCGGAACCAACGATGGCATGCTTGAGGCCAATTCGTTGTCAGCGACACTTGCCGCTGTACTTTGCGGATCGACGAGCTCAGAGGGGGCAAGTAAAACATACCCGCCCCAGGGACCGTTTGAAAGAACCACGCCACGGTCTTTCGCGCGACCAATGTAATTGGCAAAGTTCTTGTTTAGATGTTCGAGCTCGTCTTTTGTGATGTCAAATTCAGCGCGGTCACGCTCGGCGCTCGCTCGAATTTCTCCTCCACCAACCGGACCACCACCCGCGAGGGCCCGACGTAGAACGCGCTCAAATTTTTGCTGGAGCCCCACAAACTTCGCCTTAGCCATACCTCGAAGTGTATCTCGGCGCTGGGGAGGCGGCCAAGTCCAACTATCGTAGCTGCCTTTCAGAACGGGCTTCCACAAAGGCGGCTTGTGTATGCATTGTGCATCTTCTTGGCTGTGGGCACCTCCGTCTCTTGTTTCCACTTCCAAAGACACACAGCCCGAGCTGGCAAAGCGCGCTCGCACTCATGCTGCAGCTTCGCGAACTGGATGCGGAGGACCCGGTGCGCTTCGACCTCGCGCTGTTCGGCTTTGGCGTCCAGGGGGTGATGTCAGGGCGCGGGGCTCTTCAAACGCACCGAATCCACGCGCGCAAGAGAGCGGTGAACGCAGCCTCATTCGCGCGTAGTTGCGCGCCTTTGCCCAAGGTGACGATGCACCGATCTATGGCAGCCCATCGCTCGATGAGGCCGCTTGGGTCGGGCACGGGCACGCCAGTCCGTGCCGTCGGCTTCGTCTTCACGCCCGTGTAGAGGATGACCGGAAGCTCCTTGAGCGAGCGCAAGTTGATGGTTGCGAAGAAGTCGTGCTCGTTGCGAAAACTCACCGAGTTCCATTTGACCTCGTCGCGAATACTCGCGTCGGCGGCAAAAATCACCGCGCACGCGGGCTGAATCTCGGCCGCGAGCGGGTGCGCGGTGCGCGAGAGAAAGTCGTTAACCTCACTGTTCATTGTCGACACGTCCAGCACTAGTACTTTGACCGGGGTCTGAAGATCAGAATTACATTGCGTGTATGATCAACGTATGATCAACCCCGTAGTTGATGACTCAACGGCGATACAGTGGGCTGAAGTTTCGGCGGGGTGATGCTGCGCGACTCGCAGCGATTCGGGCAGAAGCGACGTCGTCGGTCGTTCATAGGCGCGCCAACGCTCTTCGGCTACTCGCCGAGGGCAAGACAATTTCCGAGGTGTGCGTCGCGGTAGATTTCTACACAAAGACGGTTCGGCGTGTGGCCTGGAATTACATCGATCACGATATGGATACGGCGTTGTTTGACCGGGAGCGTCGGACTCTGGAGCCTGCGCTGTCGACGTCTCAGAAACAGGCAGTGGTGGCCTTGTGTTGCACGTCGGCGCCAGATGGGCGTGCTCGCTGGACGATTCGACTGCTTGCGGAAGAGGCGGTGCGGAGGAAGATCATTCCAAAAGGAGGCCGCGAAAGCATTCGATTGATCCTTGTTGAACACGACCTCAAGCCGTGGCGAAAAAAAATGTGGTGCGTGCGTAGTCTGGACGGTGAGTACGTCGAAAGGATGGAGGAGATCCTAGACCTCTACGAACGAGCAGTAAATAAGCTAGAACCAGTCGTATGCTTCGACGAGCGTCCAGTCGTGCTTCACGACTCGAAGCGCGCGGCGTCGGCCGGGCGTCCTGGGCGAGTTGGTCCTCCCCCCAATTGGAGGTCCATTCTTGTTAAGAGAGTTATGCCGCGAGTTGGCGGTGGTAGGCAAGCTCAGCGCGTAGCGGGCTGAGGTTGTCG
>JAYWGI010000493.1:0-12862 GCA_043779025.1 Myxococcales bacterium | reverse complement strand
GCTCCGCGTGGGTAGAGGAAGATGGAATGCGTTGACGTGCGAGCCACGTGCCCGCGCCGCTGACAAGAAGTGCGCCGCCGGCCGTGGCCCAACTGGGGTAGCGGCCTCCGAACAAGGCCTCGAGCAATGCTGAAAATGGGATGGCGAAGTAGCCGTACATGCTGACGCGTGCGGCGCTGTCGTGGCGATAGGCGGACGTCATCAGCAGTTGCGCGGCGCCCGCACTTACGCCCGCACCCAGCATCCACGGCAGCGCTTTGGTCGAGAGTGGCGCGTGCAGCATGACGGCCATCATGACGAAAACTGCGCACGCAGAAAAAGAAAAATGCACCGCGACCGCCGCGCTCGATTCCCGGGGCCCCAGGGTGCGAAGGTAGATCATGGCAAGGGACGCAAAGAACGCGGACGTCATGGCAATAAGTGCATGTTGCACATGACCTGCGGCGAGCATGCCTCCTCCTGGACCAAGAATGAGACCAACGCCCAGAGCGCAAAGGAGCAGGGCAGGCACCAGGCGCGGGCCGCTTTGTTCGCCAAGAAGAACGGGCGCGAGCAAAGCCACAAAGACGGGCGCCAATGCAAAAAGCGTGGCCGTGTCCGCGACGCTGAGTACGTGGAGGCCCAGGACGTAGAAACAGGTCGTCATAGAGAGCGTCCCGAACACGGTGCGCTTCCACATGGGGCCGTAGTTGGAGATGCGCAAACTGTGTCCCGCGACGCGCGCGAAGCCCAGTGCGACCACGCCGCCAATGAAGGCTCGGAGAGCGCCCACCACCGCAAAATGGGCCCCTGCCAAGCCGGCCTGACGCGCGCAGGCATTCATGCAGGCAAATCCAAATGCGCTGAAAATACTCAGGCGAAACGCTAGTTGCGGGGAAGCGGGAAACAGGGAGGACGGCATCGAAAAGGGGGAGGCGCCCGAAAGTGCGCGTTTCTCTCTACGGCCTGATAGCATCCGGCCGCACACATTTGAAGGAGCGCGCAGATATGTTGAACGTGAAGTGCGAGGCCTGCGAGGCCCCCTACCAGGTTGATGAACGTCGCGTCCCCGCTGCGGGATTGAAGATGCGCTGCCCCAAGTGCGGCCATTCCTTCTTGGTGCAGCCATCCGGTGAAGTGGGGCCCGTTGCGTCGCCAGGGGCGCCGCCGGCTGGTGTGCCCCAACGCTTGGCGCCTCCAGTGCCCAAGATATCGCCGTTTGCAGCGCCGGTGGGTGCATCCGCGCCGGGCGCAGCCCCAGCGCCTTCTGCAGTGCCTGGCGTGCGCACGCCAGGCACGACGGAGAGCTTGCCGACCATGATGCAGCAGCGGCCCAAGGCCAGCGTTCCGCCACCATCGATGGGCGGCATCGACTCTTCGTGGGGACCGCCCGAACCCGTCGCCAGCTTTGGCGAGCTGGATCTTCCGGCCGTTGCCACCTCGCTTCCTGTCGTGGCGGCAGCTCTTCCCGCGCTGTCTGCGCCCCCTCCGCGCGTGGCCGCTTCGCTACCCGCCGTGGCCCTGTCGCAACCCGAGCGCGCGCCCACCCCTGCGCCTCGCCCCGCCGCGGTCGCTCCGCCGGTTGCGGGCGGGTTGGACCTTGGGTTTGACATGGATTTCGGCAATATAGGCGCCATTAAAGCGGAGGCTCCGAAGCCTCCCTCGGCGCGCCCGGCCGCTCCGCTTCCGTTTTCCTTGGATGTGGACATGAGCCACGGCGCGCCACCAGCGGCCCCCGCCGCTCCGCCTCCGTTCTCGCTTGACCTGCCTCCGATGCCTACCGAGACGGCGGGCCACCTCACGCTCGACAAGACGCCTGACGAAGTGCGTGCGGTGGCTCCGGCGGGGCCGGTCAACTCGGGGCTTTCCCTGGGCATGCCGGGCCCCGACAGCACCATGAATGGTACGATGGGCGGCACCATGGGCGGCGCCGGAAAAAAGCGACCGACCTTTCTCGGAACGTCCACTCACGCCGGGGGCAAGGGAGCTCCTAGCGACGCCAAACGTCCGGCGCCTAAGGTCGTGATAGGTGCCGCGGCGGCCGTTATTTTGCTGGGTGGCGGAAGCCTGGAACTCACCAAGGCGGGCGCTTTTGGCCGCTATGCGATCAGCGATTTGGTTCATGCCTCCGGGTATCATCAGGCGGCTGAGGTCATGCTCACCGAGCTGCATCAGTCCTTTGCCCTCGACGAATACAAAGCCGCGTCGCAGCTGTCCCAAAAAGCGCTGCGCGCACCCGAGCAACAGCCGCGCGCCGTAGAGCTTCACAAGGCCTCGGTACTTGCCGTCTACATGAACATGGTGCGCTTCGGTTCGGATAGCGCACGGTTGGCGCAAGCGGATCAGGTCGTCGGAGCCCTTCCTGCCGAAAGCGCAGACCCGGTGGTCGAGGCTGCGCAGCGTGCAGCCCGCGGTGACTTCCAAGTTGCACTAGACCGTGCACGCAGTGGCCAGAGCAGTCCGTACACCGTGGAGCGTGCGCTCATTACGGCCGAGAGCTTGTACGGGATGCGGCGCACAGCAGACGCGGTTGCGGCCTACACTGCGGCGCTTCCGTTGGTGCCCGGCGCGCGCGTTCGTTTCGCGTTGGCTCGTTGCGCGAGTGCACTCGGAGACACTAAGTCAGCAGGAAAATGGCTGGGTGAAGTGCTTGCCGCGAACCCCAATCACTTCGAGGCGAAAGTGCTTTCGCTCCGCGTTGCGTTGGAGACGACGGGGCCTGACGAGGCTTTGCTTCGCGAGCTCGAGAATGTCATCGCGAGCCCCGCGTTTGGTGCCGAGAGCGCGCGCGCGCGCGCGGATGCGTTCTCTCTACGGGGAGACTTTGCGCGTGCAAGCGGGCGCCCGTCGGATGCCGACCGCAGCTATGCCAACGCCGTGGCATTGGACCCAACGTCGGCTTCAGCCTTGGTCGGGCAGGCTGAGGTCTACTTTCAGGCGCACCGATTCTCCGAGGCTGGCGCGCGCTTCGACGCGGTGCGTGTGGCGGACCCGACGCGCCCCGACGCGCTTCTAGGCGTGGCCAAATCCAAGCTCATGCAGTTCTTGCCTGTAGAGGCCAAGCGTCTGCTGGAGGACTTGCGTACGCGTGTTCCCACATCGGCGTCGGCGGCGTATTGGCTTGGCCGTGCCAACGAGCGTCTGGGCGACAAAGATGCCGCAGAGAAGCTGTACGTCGAAGCCATGGGGCTTGCGCAGCCCAAAGCGTTTGATGCCTACGAGCCCTATGTGGCGATGATTGATCTCTACTACCGCAGCAACCGCATCCCTGAAGCACAAGCGCTGGAGACCAAAGCGATGAGCACGCTGCGCAGTGGCACGCTGCTCTCTACCGCCCTTGGTGACGCTGCGCTTTCGCGCGGTGCGTTTGAGGACGCCGTGCGGGCTTACGCGCTGGGTGTTGAGGCCTGCGGGGACAAGGAGGTGGACTGCGCCCCGCTGCATCTGAAGATTGGCGCCATGTATCGGCACCAGCGCAATTTCACGAGCGCGCGTACCGAGTTGGATCGCGCCCGCGCCCTAGATCCCTTGACACCCGGGCTGGCGGTCGAAGAGGGTCGCCTCTTTGTCGACAGCGGCGAAACCGAAAAGGCCATCGTGGCCTACACGGTTGCCCTCGAGAAGAACCCCGCTGATATGGAAATCCCCGTGCGTTTGGCCGATGCGTACCTCGCCTCCGGCAAACCCGAGAAAGCCATCCCGTATCTTGAGAAGCTCACGACGCCCACCTCGGGCAACGCAGCTGCATTTGCTGTGCTCGCTCGCGTCAAGCTCGCGATGGCCCCGGAGCGAGCGCTCGACGCCCTGCCCATGGCGCGTCGCGCCGTGGAATTGGACGTGGGGCGCGCCGACTTGTTGGTACTCGTCGCGCAAATCGCCAACGAGGCCGTGCCGCCGCAGCTGGGGCTTGCGCGCGAGTCCGTGGAGCGCGCCTTAGGTATGGACCCGGCCAATGCCGAGGGCTATGTTGAGCGTGCGAACGTGGAGCGCAAATCGGGGTCAGTGCAAGATGCACTCAAAGATGTGCGCCGCGCGATCGAGTTGGCGCCAGGGCTCCCCAGCGCCACTGTCACCCTGGCCGAGTGTTTGGAGGACACCAACCAACGCGCTGAGGCTCACTCCCTTTGGATCAAGGCCGTGGCGAACAGCCCCAGCAATTTGTACTGGCAATACAAGTTGGGCCAGAGTTTCCGCGATCGCGGGGCTGCTGCAGATGCAGCGCAGCATCTCAAAGTGGCCATCCAGGGCTCGGCCAAGAAGCAGACCAAGCCCGTCTGGTATGAGCAGGCCTTGTTTGCCGCAGGCATGAGCATGACCCAGAGCGGGGCCCGCAAAGAGGGAAGTGACTACCTGCGGCAGTTTCTCGCTACGGCTTCGGATACCTCCGCGGATCGCAAAGAGGCACAGGACGCGCTGGGCACACAGCCTTAGAGCGCCCGCTCGCCCGCTCGCGCGCTACTCCTTGACTTGAGTGCGTGCGCTCAGTTCGGAGGCCATGCGGGCGAAGTCCTCTACCGTGAGCGTCTCTCCGCGAGCTGTGAGTGCGATACGCGCGGCCTCGGCGGCCTCTGCAACGAGGGGCCCTTCGGCTGCATTTTTCCATGCATTTCGCAGCGTTTTCCGGCGCTGTCCAAATGCGAGTTTGACCAATGTCCTGAATGTTTGGGTCTCGACCGCGCGCGGCACGGCGTGCGGACGAAGCACCACCACGGCGCTCGTCACATTGGGTGGCGGCAAAAAACAAGCGGGCGGAACCACACGCAACCGGGTGACCGCGAATGCCGCCTGTACGAAGACAGAGAGCGCGCCGTAGTCCTCCGTGTCGGCTGCTGCCGCCATGCGATCTGCCACTTCGAGCTGCACCATAAAGACAGCGCGTGACCACGCCTTGGCTTCCCGTACGGCCTTCTCCACAAGGCTCCCGGTGATTTGGTAGGGCAGGTTGCCCGTGAGCACGCGCGCGCCAGGCCCGGCGAGGGACACGGTGTCTAGCTCCTGTGCGTCACCCTCGACGAGCTGCACCCGGCCGCTCGCGATCTCGTGTTCGAACTGGGCGCCCAAGAGGGGAACTAAATCGCGATCTCGCTCGACCGCGACAACGCGCACGCCACGCTCGAGGAGGGCATGCGTGAGCGCGCCCGTTCCCGCTCCAAGCTCCACCACTGTGGCGCCCGGTAGCCCCTCGGTTGCGGCGCGGGCGATATCTCGAAGCACATCCTCCGCCAGCAAAAAATTCTGCCCAAAGCTTTTTTTGGGTCGCAACAGCGCGCGCGAAAGCGCGAGCTTGGGCGCGAGGTACGTGCTGGGAGTTTCCGTCATGTGATGGGAGTGACTCGCAGAGTGCGGCGATACCTGCAAGCATCAACCACGCGCATTGCGGCGCGCGCTGGGGCCTGGCGTGCTACCTCGTTTGACCATGACCGATGCACCGGTGACGTTCGACGCGTGTTCTATGGCGGACCTCCGCATCGATGATGAGGCCTCGTTCAAGCACGTTGGGCTGTACGGCGATTTGTACGCGGCGTTGGTGGGTGCGAAGTACACGTTTCGTGTTCTGCCAGATGAATTCCGTGATCGATGGGACCATGCGCTGCTGCTCAATCTCACGTTTTGGGGCGCCGCCGACGGCGGCGATGTACTCACGGAGCGACGTCTCGATGCGGACGTGGTGATGCATGTGGCTTGGCATGTGCTCGCGCATGGTGCGCTGGTTCCAGAGGGCATGCGTCCTTCGGCGGATGCGTTGTTTTTGGGTGAGGCGATTGCCAGTGCGTTCGATGTCTATCTTGTGGGGCGCCTGCTTGGGCATTCGCCGCGCTCAACGTTTTTGGCATCGCAGGTGCCGGCCATGAGCGACGCGGCGGATGCAGCGGGGATGTCCGCGGACGCATTTGATGCACTCGTGTCACAGATCGCCAAAGACCCCGATGCTGCGTTCGAGTCGTTGCGCGCCTTGCTGTTTGATACGAGCCGCGCGCTTCTTCGCAGCGGGGACGCGGCAGAGGCCCTCGCTGTGTTGGCCCGCGCGGACGCACACCCCTACGGGGCGTTGCTTCATCGCTATGAGCTCAGCAATTGGTTGCTCTATGCACGTGCTTATGCGGGCCACGCGCTGCTCGCTGACCCAAGTGTCGTGTCCGTGGACCAGGCATTGCGTGCGGCCCCCGTCGCGCTAGACTGGCTGGAGCGCGAATGGGTACGACCCGCGCTGGCGCGCTACAAGGTGCTAGACGAAGTGTAGACCGAGCAAGTCGTGGGCGCGCTTGGCCACCGCGCAAAGTGTCTGCGCGCAGGGCTCGCAGCCACCACCACAACAGGCTGGCCACTGCGATTCAGGTACCCCCAACAGAGGCCGGACGCAGTCGACGTAGTAGCTTTGCAAGCCCACTTCGGCGCATGCGCTGGCGAGCGCAGCTTCGTTCTCGGGTGTACGCGGCAGGGACATGTTTGTCAGTCCCTACCGAGATCTCGTCGATTCCGCCGAACGGCTGCGGCGAACGACAGTCATAAACGGAGTCCGACCACATTGTCCCATGATGCGATGTCCTGTGTTGCACTCGTGTTCGTGTCTTGCAAGCCTCGTCGGTGCTAGTTAGCACCCCATCCATGACTCGATCGCTCGCCAGTCCGACCGCCATTGTTCCGTTTTCGAGTTACCAAAAGCTTGTGGTTGCGATCCTAGCATTCATGCAGTTTACAATCGTTTTGGACTTCATGATCTTGTCGCCCTTGGGGGCCGTGCTCATGCCGGCGCTGCAGATCACCCCCAAGCAATTTGGCCTGGTAGTGTCCGTCTACGCGTTCAGTGCGGGGCTCTCGGGCATCCTCGCCGCTGGCTTTGCCGACCGTTTCGATCGCAAGCGCATGTTGATGTTCTTCTACGCGGGGTTTGTGCTTGGCACGCTTCTTTGCGGCATTGCTGGAAGCTACGAGTTCTTGCTCTTTGCTCGCATGGTCACAGGTCTCTTTGGCGGCGTCATTGGATCCATTGTGCTCGCCATTGCAACCGACCTGTTTCCTTTGCAGATGCGCGGGCGCGTGATGGGAGTGGTCCAGACGGCGTTCGGTGCGAGCCAGATCTTGGGGCTCCCTCTAGGATTGTATCTCTCCAACCACTACGGCTGGCACGCGCCCTTTCTCATGATCGTGGCCGTGAGTACTGCAGTAGGCTTTGTGGTGATGGCCAAGCTTCGGCCCATCAACGAACACGTGGGCAAGAGCAAAGAAGATGCTTTCGAGCACCTGATGAGCACGGTCACCGTTCCTCGCTACGCCGCGGCCTTTGCCACAACAAGCTTGCTTGCGATTGGCGGTTACATGTTGATGCCGTTCACGAGCGCATTCACCGTGCACAACATGGGGATTCCGGCTGACCAACTCTTCAAGATATACCTCGTCACGGGCGTCGCAGCCATCGTTTCGGGTCCGCTCGTGGGGCGCGCCGCCGACAGTTTCGGAAAGCTTCCTGTGTTCGTATTCGGGTCCATTCTCGCCGCCCTGATGGTTGTTCTCTACACCCATCTGGGCGTGACGCCTTTGCCCGTTGTGATGCTCGTCAACGTCGTCCTTTTTGTTGGGATTTTCTCACGCATGATCCCGTCGCAGGCGCTGATGTCAGCCATCCCCACGCCCCAGAGCCGAGGCGCGTTTATGGCCATCACGGCCTCGCTGCAGCAAATGGCGGGCGGTGTTGCGGCTCTTGCAGCCGGCTACCTCGTGACCAAAGCCCCCGATGAGTCGCTGTTGCACTTCGAGCGCGTAGGCTACGTGATGTGCGGCACCGTAGCCGTTTCCGTGTTCATGATGGTGCGGATCACCAGGTCTATCGCGCACTCCGAGGCAGCAGCTTTAGCAGCCGCAAGCGCTGAGTGAACGCAAGGTGTCAGCGCCGCAGCACCCTTTAAGCAATGCTCTCAGCGCCTTGCGGGCGCGATGCAGTCGTACTTTGGTGTTGTTCGGGGAGAGGCAGAGCTCTGAGGCAACCTGAGCGATGCTGTCTTCGTCGATATCGATTCGCTGAAGGACTTCTGCGTAGTCGCCGCGCAGCTCGCTGAGCAGCCCCAAACTGCACCCACAAACGGCGGCATCCTCGGGCTCAGCATCCCACACTTCAAGCGCAAGCTCCGCCACGCCCGCGACCTGGCGCGCCGAGGCCACGCGGTGGTCGTACACGGCGCGTCGCAGCACGCGGAAGAACCACGCTCGGAGCGTGCTGGGGTCTTTCAGCGTGTACAGCTTGAGCGACGCGGTCAGCAAGGCGTGCTGCAGCACGTCCTCCGCGTCGGCGTCGTCGTGCATCCGTTGCCGCACGAAGCGAAGGTACTCAGACCGTTGCCCCATGAGCGAGGCAAGCAGGTCCGGGGCTTCGGTGGCTGGAGGCAGCGGAGGCATGGGGGGCTCAGGCGTTTTTTCGAGCGGCATCGCAGCAGTCAGGGCCGCACTTGCAGTCGGGGCCGCACTTGCAGTCGGGGCCGCACTTGCAGTCAGGTCCGCACTTGCAGTCAGGTCCGCACGTACAGGGGCTATTGTTGCTCATCGTTTGTTCCTTTGTGACCAGCGCGGGATGCGCCAGTACTTATGCTGACAGCGTCAGCCACGAAAAGGTTACAGCACGGCTCCAAATTCCGGATGTTCCCTTGAACCCGCGGGCGAGGTGGCTATGGTGCGCGACATGTATTTCCAAATTATCTCCCAAATGAAGAAGACGCTCGGACAATTCGACGTGATGTTCGATGCGGCAGAGGCCCATGCCAGAGCCAAGACCTTTGACCCGGCCGTATACATGGGCTTGCGCCTCGCGCCCGATCAGTTCGCCTTCGCGCGACAGGTGCAGATTGCATGCGATACGGCCAAACTCACCGCAGCGCGGCTGAGCGGCAAGGACGCGCCGGTGCACGCTGACACCGAGGCGACGATCGCCGATTTGCGCGCCCGCGTCGCGTCGGTCGTCGCTTATCTTGGCGGCTTTGCCGAGGCCGACTTTGCGGACGCCGATGGGCGCCTTATCACGCAGCCGCGCTGGGAGGGGAAGACCATGACGGGTGCAAATTACCTGATGGAACACGCGCTCCCTAACCTCTATTTTCACGTCGCCCACGCCTACGCCATTCTGCGCCACGCAGGTGTTGTCGTGGGCAAGAAAGACTATTTGGGTGCGCTCACCATGCAGGCCCCCAGCGCTTAAGTCTTGGCGTTGAGTGCGCGTTACGCGCCGCCTTCGAGCTCTGCACTGAGCGCATGAAGGGCGGCGCGTAGCGCTTTGGTCTCATCGCGTCATTGGTGCTGGGCTCCACCATCAAGTTCGCGCCGGAGTGCCTCGCGGTTCAGCTCACCCTCCCAGGCCGAAACCACGATGCAGGCCACGCCATTGCCGATCATGTTCGTGAGTGCACGTGCCTCACTCATAAATCGGTCCACGCCCAAGAGCAGCGTGAGCCCAGCCACCGGGATGGAAGGCACTACCGCGAGTGTGCTCGCGAGCGTGATGAACCCAGAGCCGGTGACTCCTGCCGCTCCTTTGGACGTCAGCATGGCCACGCCCACCAGCGCTAGTTGCTGTCCAAGGCTGAGCTCCACGTCGAGCGCTTGGGCGACAAAGAGCGCGGCCATCGTGAGGTAGATATTCGTGCCATCCAAGTTGAACGAATAGCCCGTGGGCACCACCAGCCCCACGACGCCCTTGCTGCATCCGGCGCGCTCCAGTTTGGCCATGAGCGGCACAAGCGCGGACTCCGACGACGAGGTGCCCAACACCAGCAGCAGCTCCTCTCTGATGTAGCGAAGGAAGCGAAAGATGGAGAAGCCGGCCAGGCGTGCCACCATCGCCAGCGGCACCAAAACGAACAGGGCGGATGCCAAATAGAAGCTGCCGACCAAGCGCGCCATCTGCCACAAGCTGTGCACGCCAAATGCTCCGACGGTATAAGCCATCGCTGCACAGGCGCCTAGTGGGGCGAGCTTCATTACAAGCTCCAACATGCGCAAAAACACACGGGATATGGCCTCAGTCGCCTGAACGACGGGAGCTGCCTTCATTCCAAAATCGGAGAGTGCCACGCCAAACAACAGTGCGATGAACAGCACCTGAAGCAGGCTGCCGTTGGCCGTGAAGGCATCGGCGAACGTCTTTGGGATCACGCTCAAGAACAGCGCAATGCCATGTTGCTCCTGAGCCGATTGCGTGTATTTTGCAACCGAGGCACCATCGAGCGTGGAGGCCTGGACGTGGTAGCCATCGCCTGGCCGTATCCAACGAACCACTGCCCATCCTACGAGCAACGCAAGCGTGGACATAAGCTCAAAGTAGAGCAGTGCCTTGGCGCCCACGCGTCCCGCCTTCTTCAAGTCGCCGGCGCCGCCGATACCGAGCACGACGGTGCAAAACACGATGGGGCCGATAAGCATGCGGATGAGCGCGACGAATGCGTCACCCGCGGGGCGTAGTTGCGTGCCTACGGAAGGAGCCCAGTGGCCGATGGCGGCTCCGAGGACGACTGCAATGACGATCCATCGATAGGAGGATGTAGGGGCGCCTGGAGGCGCAGAGGCGGAGAGAGACGGCGCGTGCATGCGCCTCCATGTCTACCTGCGAACGTGCGGGCTTGTCGTGCTTGTCGTGGTTGGCGCGGCGCCAACCAAGGCGGTAGTCATCCCACGTGGCGGCTTGGCTGCGTTCCATGCGAACCACGCGAACGGGAGACACAGCAGATCGGTGGGGTCCGTCACGGCGCCAACATGACGCCCAAGAAGCACAAAACGCATCAAAGCCACATGAGCTTGTGTGACCGAAGGCCAGGACTTTACCGCGCAAAAATAGCCAAGTCCGATCGCAAAGGCCGCCACCATGTGGACACCCGGCATGGGTCGACGAGCAAACCATGCCGCCCATTCGAGCAACGCAAGCACGAAGAGCGGCAAGAGGATGCAAAGTGCAACGTCACTAAGCTTTCCACTCCAAACACCCGGATGCGCAGGCTTCAGCCAAAGGTCGTTGACGACCAGCAAGGTCGTGGCGCCAAGGGCCGTCGGCGACAACAGCCCCAGACCCGGCGCCGAAGCGTTGTTCCCGTGCGGGCTTGGGGCCTTCATGGCTTGTTGGCGACGATACGCACCACACACTGCCGGGCGATCGCGGGGCGTGCAGCATCGAGGGCTCCGCCAGCATCCGGGGCGTGAGCGTCGTGCGGCGCTCCTGAGTCCACGAGTTCGGGCGCTGTGCCGTCCCTTGGCTGGGCGTCCGCATCGCGCTCGACATCGGCGTCGCTTTCAAGGTCGGCGATTGCGGCGTCGCTTGCGACTACGTTGGTGTCTGTTTTGGTCGACGCGTCTGGGCCTGCGTCGGTGGTGCGCACGCTGTCGGGGTAGTAGACGCAGCGCACCCGCTGGTCTGCATCCGCGTCCGCCGCGAGTTCGAGCGGAGCGCAAGATGCCGAGACATTGGCGAACTGAAGCCGGAACGAGCGAATCGAACATGTCGATTTCTCGGAGTGCCAATAGATTGACGAGGAAGGCTCCGCAATAGCTTGGATTCCAGCGCGGCGAAGTGCCTCGTTAAACGTTTGGTTGAGGGTTTCCGAAAACTCCTTCTCGCGCGCAGGAAGGGCAATGCTCAGTGCGCCGGTTGCCTGCATCATGTAGTCGGGGCAGTCGCTTTCGTAGCGCGCGCTCCACTGCTGTGCGTCGTAGCTTTCGCATGGGGTCGTGATCGGCGAGTCGCCAAGCAACACGGCCGCCGTCGCCAGCGAGGCCGCTCCACTTGCGAGGAGTCGCGCGCGCACCCCCGGCATGGGTCGGAGGAGTGATGCAAGCGAAACGAAGCGGAAGGGGAGGCGCATGCGAGGACGGGTGCAAGGCACGGTCCAACGCTGAAAATGCAAAGAAAGTGTGCCTTAGGTTGCTTTGGCTATGACATTCTGGTCATAGCCCTAGTGAGAAACGCTTGCGCCGGTGTGCGTCGCCTTGGTACCTCACGGCACCCACTTGAATCCGCCCCCCTGCAGCAGTTACACCCTGCGCCTCCGAGGCGTTCGCTTTCAGGGCCACATCGGTGCGTCGCTTGAGGAGCGCGCGGTACGGCAGGAGATTTTGGTCGACGTGGACTTGGCGTGTGACGCGGCCTCGTTGCCCGCGCACGACATGCTCGATGAGGTGCTCAGCTACGACACCATCGCGTGCTGCGTCGTCGACGTGGGCTTGGCGCAACCCTATCGCCTGCTTGAGACCTACGTGCAGCGCGTAGCTCAGCGGTTGATGCAAAATACACGCGCCCTGAACGTGCGGGTTGCGGCGACCAAAAAACATGTGCCTACCACGCACCCGGTGGACCGAGCCGACGTCGAAGTCGTGATGGCGCGAGCCGGCACTTAACGTTTGGCGATTTGCAGGGCTGCGCGGGGGATAGCATCAATCCATCCCGCGCGCGCCTCGGGGAAGGCATCGGCGTAGGGCACGTAGGGCTTGATATCCAGCACTGGCGTGCCGTCCAGCAGGTCCACACCTCGTACGTGCAATGTGCAGCCATCCACAGACATAAGCGCAATGGCGGACAGGCCAATGGGGTTCGGGCGATCGGGTGACCGCGTTGCGAGGACGCCACGTTGCTCGCGCGTCCCTCGCGGCGGCCGCACCGTCGGCGACCAAGTGCCGCTGCTGCGATTGAGCCAAGAGATCACCCAAATGTGGCTCATGCCCGCGAGGTCAGCGAGCGCTTCGGGCGGGATGAGCGCCGCGTCTAGCTCGATGGTGGCCTCCCGATGGGAGTCGACGGCGCTTGCTTGCTGAGGCGTGCCAAAGCGTCGTGTGTAGTCGCAGCGCACCACGCCGATAGGCCTTAGCGTGAGCGCTTGTGCGGGCGGCGTTGCAACCATGCGCGCTCTGTACTCGG